>JANOPU010000244.1:0-2461 GCA_031422055.1 Ferruginibacter sp. | reverse complement strand
GCTTCTGATAAGATGATACTTTTCAGGATTGGTATCTTCCCGTTCTTATCTGGGATAGGATCGCCATGCGGATCAAAATTTGGGTTTCCCAAAAAAATACCCAATTCGTCTAATAACTTGTCTGATTGAATGTGTTCCAATTGTTCTGCAACTTCATGCACTTCGGCCCAGGTAAAATTCAGGTGTTCCACTAAAAAGGTTTCCCAAAGCCGGTGTTTGCGAATTACTTTGACCGCAGCTTTCAAACCTTTCTTTGTTAATTTTGCCCCATTAGCACGGTTGTATGAGATCAATTTCTTTTCATCTAATTTTCGGAGCATCTCGGTAACGGAAGCAGGATTGATGGTCAGTTTTTCAGCGATCAGCTGGTTACCAACCCTTCCCGTGGCATGAGTGGTAGCAGAAAAAATAGCTTTGAGATAATTCTCTTCTGTAATTGATATGGTCATAATGACAACAAAAATAGCTTTCTTTTTTCAAGATGGAGTACTATCAGTCGGTTTAATTTATATGACCTAAAATATAAATTTTGGCTTACCTAAATAATTTTATTAGATTTGTATCTGAAAAATATTGGAATGAAACGATCCTTAGTAGTTGCAGGTTTTATCGTGACAATGATCATAGTGGTAATTTCCTGTTCAAAATTTGAACCATCACTACCGGATGATGACCAGGTACTTGATGGTCCCATAGATGGTTTGACAAATGCACAAGCAATGCAACATAGCCGGGGTGATGCCGCATTTACCGACGAAGTATTTACAAGGCAAACCGGGCTGGGGCCCATTTTTGTAGCCACAAGCTGCGGTAGTTGCCATGCGGGAGAAGGAAAAGGTCATCCTTTTACTACACTTACAAGATTTGGGCAAATTGATAGTACCGGCAACCTATTTCTAAACCAGGGCGGCCCTCAATTGCAGGACAGGGCATTACCGGGTTTTATGCCTGAATCCATTCCTGCAACTGCCACTTTTTCAAAATTTTTACCACCGAGCAATACTGGACTTGGATTTATAGAACTGGTTTCAGATGCTGATATCATAGCTATGAGCGATCCTGATGATCTCAATGGCGATGGGATCAGGGGTGTTCCAAACTGGAATAATATCCCTGCATTTATCACACCCGATCCAAATGCCATGGTAAGGAACGGCAAATATATCTGCCGGTTTGGAAAAAAAGGAAGTACTTATAACCTGTTGCATCAAACAACCAATGCCTACAATCAGGATATTGGTATTACTTCTGTTTTTGAACTCAGGGATGTTTACTCTGGTTTGGATATAGATCCCGAGATAGGAACCAATACGATCAATGATGTTGTTTTTTATCTGCAAACATTAAGAGCCCCTATACAACGCAATCAAAATGATCCAAATGTAATTGCGGGAAAGCAGCTTTTTATAAGTATCAATTGTTCAGGATGCCACAAATCTGAATTAAGTACAGGTTTTTCACCTCTTGAAGGGTTAAGTAATAAAATTATTTCGCCTTATACAGATCTGTTATTGCATGACATGGGGCCCGGTCTGGATGATGGATACACAGAAGGGACTGCTAAAACAAGTGCATGGAGAACGCCGCCATTGTGGGGTTTGGGACTTTCTCCAAATTCGCAAGGTGGAGAATATTTTTTAATGCATGATGGCAGGGCAAAAAGTATTGCAGATGCTATTCAAATGCATGGTGGCGAAGCAACGAATGCAAAAAATAATTTTAATGCCATTAATATTACAGGAAGGCAACAGATAATAAAATTCCTGGAAAGTTTATAAAAAATGAACAGGAGAAAATTTTTGAGAACAAGCTGTATTGGCTGTATGAGTGGAGGCTTAATGCTTTCATTTTTGGAAAGTTGCCACAGTACGAAAATTGCAACGGCAACGATAGTAGATTCCGATATGATCGTTCCATTAAAGGATTTTGAGATAAAAAAAGGTGATCAGAAAGAGTATAAAAAATACCTCGTGGTACAAAATAAAATATTGCAATACCCGATATGCGTGTATAGGTTAGACGAACATACTTATGAAGCCTTGTGGATGCGCTGTACTCACCAGGGAACAGAACTGCAGGTATTTGGTGATAAACTGCAATGCCCGGCACACGGAAGTGAATTTAATTATCGCGGAAAAGTAGAAAGCGGCCCGGCCAATACTTCTTTAAGAACTTTTCCTGTAGTTATTGCCAACAACCAATTAAAAATTTCTTTAAAATGAATTTGAAATATTTAATATTTTTTTTTCTCATACTTATTTCAATTCCTGTTTCAGCACAAATTGAACCGGCCCTATTAAGAAGAATTCCTAAAGACACATCAAAATCCATCATGAATATGGATGCTATGTATAACAGGCCTGCGCTACAGGCTGGCAAACTGCCAGTTTCACTGGGCGGCTATGTGGAAGCTAACTGGCAACATTTAGGAACAGACGGAGTTTCAGAAGGTCACCAGTTT
>JANOPU010000243.1:0-15031 GCA_031422055.1 Ferruginibacter sp. | reverse complement strand
CGCAAATAATTTATTTTCTTTAACATTTTATTAGAGATGATATCTATACTAAAAAGATGTCATCTCTAATAAGCTGTTTAAAAATGAAATTTACATTCACCAGTTGAAGTTGGTCAGGCGACAAACTGCGGCGGTTTATGCCGTTGCTGGTCGCCTGACCAGCAACTTTATGGCGCATACAGAATCTACGGAACTATTTTTAAACAGCTTCTTAGAAATCAAAGGATTTCTGAAACATGAACATGAATATTCTGGGATATTTTACCGGTAGGCACATCATTATCATCCCCTCCAAATGGATCTTCAATTTCTTCTGCAATCAATTCAAGACTTCCCAATACATAGAATATAAATGCAACCACCGGGATCACATAGTAACTCAGCGTAAAAACGTAACCTATGGGCAATGTCATTATATAAAAGAAAATGAATTTTTTTATAAAAACGCTATAAGAAAAAGGGATAGGAGTATTTTTAATTCTTTCGCAGGCACCGCATATATCGGTAAATGACTGAAGTTCTGCATTTAGTACGATCAGTTGGCTCCCATCTATTTTTTGTTCTTTATATGCTTTTTGAATATTTGAAAACATGAGTAAAGCGATTTGATTGGGAACATGTTTTTCTTTATCTATCTGTTTCAGGATATGATCATGAGCCTCTGTTTCAAAAAGGGCGATCCTTGTTTTTTCTGCCTTTAGATGATTATGTAATGCGTATGCATATGCAGGGATGATCTTTTTAAAAAATTCACGCAGCTCTTTTTCTTCTAATGGCAGCATGACAGAAAGTTTTATTGCAAGGTTGCGGCTGTTGTTTACCAGACTTCCCCAAAGTTTCCTGCCTTCCCACCACCGATCATAAGCAGTATTGGTGCGAAACACCAGTAACATTGATATTGCAAAACCCAACAAATTATGCATTACAGGAATATTGCGGACAAAACTCTTGTCTGTTATTGGGAATATTTCTATTTCAATGAATGCGATAAGCCATGAATAAGCACAAATACCGATGAGTAACGGGAATAATTTTCTAAATGTATCAGCTTTGTGAAAACGAAATATGAAAGTAAACCACTCTTTAGGATTATAGCTGATCATAAATAAAAATTTATTTTATGAAGATAGGGCATAGCAATATAGGTTTTTACCGGGCAGTTATCAACAATTCCTTCACTGATAAATTTCATCCCTATTTTTTCCAATACTTTTAATGAAGCAATATTATCAATGTGTGCCCTTCCGGTTATTGTCTTTAGATGAAGTGTATTGAATCCGTAATCCAATGTGTGCCAGGCTGTTTCAGTTGCATAACCTTTTCCCCAGGCAGTTTTTATCAAACGATAGCCCAGGTCAATTTCATTAAGATCAGTCCGGTGTTTTAATCCGCACCATCCGATAAATTGAAGATCGTCTTTTTTATGTATGGCCCACCTTCCCAGGTTGAATGAATATTGTGGAAGTATTATATCCCTGATGATTTCCTTAGCTTTTTCTTCTGATTCCAAAACAGGTTCATGCAAATACTTTAATACTTCATGGTCGCTGTTCAGTTGTAATAATAAAGCTGCATCATCTTCAGTAAAACGACGAAGGATCAGCCGGGGTGTTTCGAATATGATATGCATGATGAAAAAATTAACCACAGAGGTGCACAAAATTTTTTCACAGAGTATGCGTTGTTATCTGTGTGGCTTTATGAAAAAAACTCCTTTTACTCCGGGGTAAAAAATCTTATAATAATCCCCTTACCTTTTCTATGACTTCTTTAAAATTTCCGGTATCCTGTCCACCTGCTGTTGCCAGGCCAGGTTGGCCACCACCACCACCTTTTATCAAAATACTCACATGGTCTTTGATGATCTTTGAGGCATCTAATTTTTTTGCTGCAACCACAGTATCGCTAATACTTACAGCTACAAATGCTTTGCCCCCGATATTTGTGCAAAGTATTACCAGATGATCGTGTAAGTGATTTTTAAAATCGAAACATAGTTTTTTTAGAGCATCAGCATTGGGAACTTCAATGATCTCACCAATAAAACTCACATTATTGATGATCTCATCTTTCTGCATCAATTCATTGCGGATACCAACCAGCTGCCTGGCTTCTAATGATTCAATTCGTTTATTCAATAACGTGTTTTCGGACATAAGATTTTCAATTGACTTGAGGATGTTTGCAGGATTTTTTAAACTCTCCCGGATCAAACGTACCGTATCGAATTGTTCATTAATCATTTGTTCTGAAGCAAGTCCACAAACGGCTTCAATTCTTCTGACACCTGCGGCCACAGCCATTTCGTGTTTTATTTTAAAATACCCAAGTTCTCCTGTGCTGCCAATATGTGTGCCTCCACAGAGTTCAATAGAATATGAAGGATCCATGATCACTACTCTTACGGTATCACTATATTTCTCTCCAAATAATGCCATGGCTCCCATAGCAATTGCCTCGTCCTTTCCCATTGACCTGATCACCACCGGAATATTTTCCCTGATCTTTTCATTTACCATTTGTTCAACCAAAACAGTTTCCTGATCAGTCATTTTTGTAAAATGCGAAAAATCGAAACGTGTTTGTTCTTCATTTACCAGGCTTCCTTTTTGAGCAACATGTTTTCCTAATACATTTCTCAAAGCTGCATGCATAAGATGCGTTACACTGTGGTGAACGCTGATATTTTTTCTGCGCTGTATATTTACAGAAGCAGTTACTTCACCTGATAAATCAGCAGTGATATCTTCTGCAAAATGAATAATAAGATCATTTTCTTTTTTGGTATCTATAATATTTAGCCTCACCCCCGGCCCCTCTCCAGGGGGGGAGGGGAGAATCAACTCACCGGTATCACCAATCTGGCCACCACTTTCAGCATAAAATGGTGTAGTTTCCAAAACTATTTGATACAATTCCTTTCCCTTTCCTTTTACCTTTCTATAGCGAAGTACTTTTGTTTTTAATTCAAAAGAATCATAGCCAACAAAACTGTTGGAGTTACCTTCATTCACAATGTTCCAGTCTTCGGTATCCAAAGCTGTTGCAGCACGGCTACGGTCTTTTTGCTGTTTCATTTCTGCTTCAAAACCAGCTTCATCAACCGATAAATTATTTTCAGAAGCGATGAGTCTTGTCAAGTCGATCGGAAAACCAAAAGTATCCAGTAATTCAAAAGCATCTGATCCACTGATCATTTTAGTAGAAGCGGTAATGATGCTGTCTATCTTTTTTAAACCTTTGTCAAGCGTTCTTAAAAATGCTTCTTCTTCTTCTTTGATTACTTTACTTACAAATTCCTGTTGTTGTATCAACTCAGGAAAAACAGTTTCAAATTGTTTTGCAATCACCGGTAATAAACGGTGCATCAAAGGCTGTTTATAATCCAGGTAAGAATAATAATACCTAACGGCCCTTCTAAGTATACGGCGTATTACATAACCTGCGCCAGTGTTTGAAGGAAGTTGCCCGTCTGCTATTGTGAAAGAGATTGCACGGATATGATCTGCCAAAACCCGGAATGCAACACTTTCTTTATCATCACCGGCTGTATATTTTTTACCGCAAATCTTCTCAGTTGCTTCAATGGTTCCGGTGAAAATATCCGTATCGTAGTTACTTGATTTCTTTTGTAAAACCCTCACCAGTCTTTCAAAACCCATTCCGGTATCTACATGCTTAGCAGGTAAAGGCTCCAGGCTGCCGTCTTTTTTACGGTTGTATTGAATAAATACATTGTTCCATATCTCAATAACCTGTGGGTGGTCTTTATTTACAAGGTTTCGTCCCGGAACGTTAGCTCTTTCTTCATCAGAACGGCAATCTACATGTATCTCAGAACAAGGACCGCAGGGACCAGTATCACCCATTTCCCAAAAATTGTCCTTTTTGTTTCCCATAACAATTTTGTCGGCAGATACGATTTTTTGCCATTCTGCTAGTGCAATACTGGATGCAGGGAGATTTTCTTTTTGATCACCTTCAAAAACTGTTACATATAAACGGTCTTTTTCAATTTTATATACTTCTGTAAGCAATTCCCAACTCCATTTAATAGCTTCTGCTTTAAAATAACCCGCATCAGGATTTGCAGGATTTCCAAAACTCCAGTTCCCCAGCATTTCAAACATGGTATGATGGTAGGTATCAACGCCTACTTCTTCCAGATCATTGTGTTTGCCACTTACCCGCAAACATTTTTGAGTATCTGTAATCCGGGGGTAAGGAGCTGTTTTGTTGCCGAGGAAATAATCTTTGAACTGGTTCATACCTGCATTGGTAAACAACAGCGTTGGATCATTTTTAACCACAATTGGTGCAGAAGGAACGATTGAATGTTGTTTTGATTTAAAAAAATCGAGGAAGGCTTGTCTTATTTCTGCGCTTTGCATCATATACCAAAATGTATTGTAGTGTTGATTTTTGTAATTTAACGGTTTATATTTGTACGCTTTGTATAACGTGTGCCAAAGGTAATAAAACTGCTGAATAAAGATTTAACCGTATTGTATCATCATTTATTGGGAAATTTCATCCTGTTATGCGAATAACCTGCATCATAAAAGTGTTATTGGTAAACAGAATATATATTTATTAAAAGGGTTTAGCCTGGTTCTTCAGTATTGAGCATGAAAAAAATTAAATACTTTTATAATACGCATACACTGAGGTATGAAAAGCTTGTAACCCCGTTACGGGTTAAACTGCTTCGTTTTTTTGGATTTTTATCTGCACTTCTTGTTAGTTCAGCCATTGTAATATACTTATACAACCGATTTTTCCCCAGTCCCGAAGATATTGAAGCTAATAAACGGTATGAAGTATTAAGGGAAAATTATACCATTATCAACAATAAAGTAAAAACATTGCAGGAACAACTGGCAGCCCTTGAAAAAAGAGACAATGAAGTATATAGGTCCATATTTGAAGCAAATCCCTTACCTGATAGTGCGAGGGCAAAAGTTATTGAGAAAAAAAATGAGTTGGAAAAAGTTAATGTAATGGGTGATGATGATCTGGAAATTTCCATTGCCAAACAACTTGACAATATAAGCGCACGAGTTGCATTCCAGTTTACCAGCTATGATGCTATTGTAAAACTTATTAATAATCAGGATGCAAAACTTTCATGTATTCCCGCGATTCAACCGGTTAGTAATAAGCAATTGAACAGGATAGCCAGTGGATTTGGAATGCGGATAGATCCGGTCTATGGAACGCCTAAAATGCATAAGGGGCTTGATTTTACGGCACCACAGGGAACACCGGTTTATGCAACAGGAGATGGTTCAATAAAACTTTCAGGCTTTTCAGAAAGCGGTTATGGAAACCATGTCATCATTAACCATGGATATGGATATGAATCACTATATGGACATATGGTTCGTGTAAAAGCCCGGAACGGTCAACGTGTTAAAAGAGGAGAAGTGATCGGTTGGGTAGGCAGTACAGGAAAAAGTACCGGTCCGCATTGTCATTATGAGGTACATATCAACGGCAATGAAGTAGATCCGGTTTATTTCTTTTATAATGACCTGAATGCTGAACAATATGATAGAATATTAAAAATTGCTGCAACAGGCAGTGCTAAAAGTTTTGACTAACTTTATACAAGGTTCAAAAAGTTCATCGGTTTAATAAATATTTCAATGGTTATTTTGTTTTAAACTTTTAAAAAAAAACAATGCAAAACAAACAATCATCTTTTGAGTTTGATATTATTGCGGATGAGAATACCCGTGATGAGACTCCACTAGTTCAGGATGTTGAATTAATAATGAAAAAACAGGAATTGCCTGTTGCTGAAACACTGGTTAAAAGAATAGTTGTAAATGATGAAACGATAAAAAAATCTCCTCGGGGCAGAATGAAGCTCAGTGATATGAATGCGGTAGCTGATCAGCCTGATATTCCGGAGGATAGTGTTTTGTTTGAAAAAAGATATTACAGTATTGGTGCGGTTGCTGAAATGTTCAAGTTGAACCAATCGCTTATAAGGTATTGGGAAAATGAATTCGATATTCTGAAACCAAAGAAAAACGGAAAAGGCGACCGGTTCTTCAGGCCCGAGGACGTGAAGAATCTTAAGATGATCTATCATTTATTAAGAGAAAGAAAATATACGATCGAAGGGGCAAAGGATTTTTTGAAGAAGAATAAAAATGCGGATGAAAAATTTGCCATGACAGAATCCCTTAAAAAGCTCAAATCATTTTTACTTGAATTAAAAGCAAATCTCTGAGAAGCTGTCTAAAAATGAAATTTACATTCACCAGTTGCAGTTGGTCAGGCAACAAACTGCGGCGGTTTATGCCGTTGCTGGTCGCTGACCAGCAACTTTGCGGCGCATATAAAATCTACGAAACTATTTTTAAAAATTTTCCGAGAATGATCATAAGAAAAATAATTTTTACCGGGATCTTGTTCATTTTTTCGGTATTGTTTATACATGCACAAACTCCATATACCAGTTCAGCAGACGATAAGCACAAAGATGTAACCATTTTGAATGGAATCATTAGTAAGTATGCATTGCAGAATAGTGAAGAATTTTATAAATGGTACAATTCTAATCAAAGTATTTACGATCCGTCCGGTGCTGTTTTAAATGCTATGGAAACTGCTAAAAATAAAGTGCAGTTTATCATTTTTGGAGGTACCTGGTGTGAAGACACTCAATTTGTGTTACCACGATTTTTTAAATTACAGGAACTTAGTGGCTTTCCGGATAGTGGGATAAGTTTTTTCGGGGTAAACCGGGCCAAGAAAACATTAGGAAATATTGGAGCTGCATTTAATATTGTAAATGTTCCTACCATCATAGTTATGAAAGACGGCAAAGAGGTTGGAAGGGTAGTGGAATATGGAAAAACAGGAAAATGGGATGTGGAGTTGGCGGATTTGTTGAAGTGAGAAAATTCGTTTCTTGTTTCTCGTTATTCGTTTCTCGTTCGTTTAGCCCTACAAACTTTTACCTTTATGCTTTAAACGATGCTTTCTGATTATTGAATAGTTTACGAATTATCACAAACCCAACGAGAAACCAGAAACGAGGATTTTATATAATTGATTGGCTTTTTGCTGCACCGGCGTTTTGATCTCCGCTAAAAATATTGATATCACTTCCTGCTGAAGCTAGATCCAGTTTAAGTTCCTCAATGATCATTTTCATCGAAATATTAACCGATTGTTTTAATATGTTTAATTCGGACATAGAGAAAGGAATGGTAAAAAATTCCACCGTAATGCTGATACCGTTCTTATTAAATTCTGAAAAGTATACAGAAGATTTTATGATCTGCTCAGTATGTTGAGCCAATACTTTCTTAAATTCTTCCATCATTTTTTCAATAGATAACGTTGATGATTTTGCGTCAAACTCCATCTTTATTTCTACTCGGCGTTGCGTCCTCATACTTAGGTTATCCACCACACTATCCACCATTTGTTTATTGGGAACTGTAACAAGCGTTTTGTCTAATGTACGGATCCTGGTACTGCGCAAGCCTATATTCTCAACGGTTCCGATAACATTATTCACCTTTAACAGATCGCCTGTAAAAAAAGGTTTATCGAAAAATATGATGAAAGATGCGATCAGATTCTCCAGGCTTTCTTTTGCAGCAAGTGCCATAGCGGCACCTACAATGCTTAAACCGGTTAGGAGCGAGCCTATATTCTGATTAAAAACAACTTTGATCAGTAGCAAAATGCCGAGTATGGTAAAAATTACTTTTAAAAAATCCCGGAAGAATACGATGATCTGGTCATCACTTTTATCTTTGGTTGTCTTTGCTTTTTGTTCCAGTAATAAAGCGATAAAATTTATCAGGCTTAAAATTAACCAGATAAAATAAATAATGATCAGGCAGGTACCGGCTTTATTTAATATTTCATCTGTTGGGTGGCCATAAATTTTATAATACCAGACAACCGGAAAATTTAATTTATCTATAGCAAAGACAGAAACAGAAATGGCAATGAACCAGGCAAGTGGTTTCATGATAAGCCCGATGAAATCTTTCCTTTGTATCGTTTTCCAGTTATTTCTAACCAGCAAAAAAAGAAGGGAAGCAACAGTATGAGATAAAAATCTTTTGAAGAGTAACACAAAAAGAATAATACCAAGCACCACTAAGTAACTTAGTACGGAATTGTTGAGGAAAACAGTTTCTAAAAATTTATTCATAGTTTACTGATTATTGAACACTGTATATTTCTATCCCATTTTTTTTCAAGAGATAAATTTTTCCATTTACCGCTTTGATTGCCAGATTGTCAATGATAAAAGAAGGCAGCTCATAAGTTTTCAGATTAAGTGTATTTAATTGATAACTTAAGAGTTTTTTTTCAGAAAATCCCATTATCTTTTTACTTGAAATAGTTATATCGGTCCAGTTTAAAAAAGGCAAAGTATTTTTTAAACCCCCATAATAATCAAAAATATAAAACCCCTTTTTATTATCATAAAGATATACCAGGTAATCGCTGTCAATTATTTGTTGTGGGAATGGAGCAGTATCTACCAACTGTCGCATATCAGTACTTTCGAGTAAAAGATTACCTTCTTCACTTATTTTTTTTAGTTTAAGGTCCTGCTCATCAAAAATCCAGATATTATTATCATAGGATGTAGCAATGGCTTTTACGCTGAAAATATTTTGTTTACGCAGGTTGATAATATTTCTTTGAGTAAGTAGCCGGTCAAGAACAACTACCGTTGAATAATTTTTATAGTAAACTAAAATTTTCAACGGATTGTTTACATCTATATAAGTAGGATTACCATATTTTTTTACATCATTGAATACGGCAATAGAATCGCCATTACTATTCAGTTTTTTTAACTGGTTGCCTGTACTGATCAGATAAATATTATCTAAAATATCAATATTGAAATAAATGAAATTACCCGGTATGGTTTTTAAATATTTAAAACCAGAATCAGTTCTGAGTATCGGGATGCCTGGTTTTTCAGCTACCTGTTTTGTTTGGGCATGACCAACATTTGTAGTAACAAGGAAAAAAATGCCGGTATAAAGAATAAATATTTTCAAAATATTATTTGTTGTAATAGTGTAGGCTCAGTTCATTGCCGTCAAACACTGCATAACTGTTGTATTTGATCCAATCGCCAAGATTAATATAACGGCTTTTTTCATTCAGTTTGATATTTAATGGTAAATGACGGTGGCCAAAAATAAAAAAATCGAACGGTTGCTTTTGTAAGATCTCTCTGCAGTAATGAACAAGCCATTCTTTATCATCGCCTAAAAAAACTTCATCTGTTTGACCTGTTTGGGCTCTGCTTTTCCGGCTGAAATAACTTGCAATACCCATTCCGGTATTGGGAGGTAATATACCAAAGAACCATTGACAGATTTTATTACGGAATATTTTTTTAATGAACTTATATCCATGATCACCCGGACCTAGACCATCGCCATGACCAATGAGGAATTTTTTGTTATTGTAGACAAATTCCCTGGGATCAAAAAAAACGGGAATGTTCAATTCCTTTTGAAAATAATCTTTCATCCACATATCATGATTTCCTACAAAAAAATAAAGTAATATTCCGCTATCTGAAAGTTCAGCAAGTTTGCCGAGTATCCTTACATATCCTTTGGGAACGACCTTTTTGTATTCATACCAGAAATCAAACAGGTCGCCCAGGATAAAAATTTCTGCTGCATCATTTTTAATTTCATCCAGAAAACGAATGATTCTTTTTTCACGTATAAGGCTTGATGCCGCATCTGGTGCACCCAAATGGAAGTCGGAAAGGAAATATATTTTTTTAGACAATCCCATTGGGCAAATAAATTAAGGCTTGTTTTTCTCCTGCAGATATTTTAAAACATCGCCAGTCGCAATTTCTTTCATTCCTGCAACATTGCCATTATACCAGTATATCCATGCGGTTGATGAAATGCCATTTTGAAAAACAGTTACCAGATCTCTTTTATACATCGGAGTTTCGCCGGCTTCAACATTGATTCCTTCATAATCATCCAATTGTTCAATAACCCACTTAAACTCTTCCGGATTATTAAAAACATATAATTCACCCGTAATAAAAGCTTCATCGGTTGTTGGTATTGCTACGGGGTGCGGGCCTTTATCAAAAAATTTTCCCTGTACTATTGCTTCTCCCAATAAGTGAAAATATTGAGTGAGGTATTGGTATGCCGGATTACGAAATCCGCTCCTCAAAGAGCCATAAACAAATAATTGAATTGATTTTGTTTCCATTGATTCAGGTTTAATATAAAGGCAGGTAGATTCTATTAAGATTCTACCAGAAAACAATATACTTCTTTTGGCCCATGTACGCCTGTTACAAGTGTTTTTTCTATATCAGCAGTCCGGCTTGGGCCACTGGCAAATGTGATGAGTGATGGCATATTACCATTGTACTTTTCTTTAATAAATACCAATGCATCTTTTATATCATACATCATTTGATTACTGTAAGCAATGCATATATGTATCGGTGCATATATACTGGTCGTTCTTCCACTTTGCTGGGCTGCACTCATTACAATGCTCCCGGTACGGGCTACCAGGCATTCACAACGGGTAACTGAAATTTCACAGGAAGCCAGGTCATGATATGAACCTGTATTAAATAATGCTGCAATGGTATCTTCCTTAAAAAATATCTTTGTCCAGTTTTTTTCAACAAACAATTGTTGTAATTGATCCTTAAGGTCTGTCTCATTTGCACAAAAGGCAAACTTACCCTGTAGTTTTGTAAATTCCTGTGCAAAGACGATAGCAGTATCATCTTTTTCCGATGTAAATACAGATTGAGCACCTTCACTATGTGGAAACGGCAAAGGCACCGGATTACTCAGTGCCTGCCGTATTTTTTTTAATATATTTTCTTTAGCCGGCGATACAGCCATTATTACTATTTAAATTTGTGTAGGATTTTTTAATTCTTCCGGAAGATTTGTTGACGGTTCTTCGCTTACAGATTCTTCTGGGGCAATGTCGATCAATTTCTTTTCTTCAAATGGCCGTTTGCCTATCAATGCTTCTACATCACTTTTAAACAATACCTCTTTTACCAAAAGTTCTTTAGCTAGTTTTTCTACATCAGCTTTTTTCTCAATCAAAAGGTTCTTTGTTTTAACATAAGCATCGTCAATCAGTTTCCTTACTTCCTGATCTATCATTTTACCGGTTTCTTCACTAAATGGTTTTGTAAAAACATTTTCCTGGTTGGGATCATAATAACTGATATTGCCAACTTTATCATTCATTCCGTAAACGGTGATCATGCTGTATGCAATTTTAGTTATCTGTTGAAGATCATTGCTTGCTCCGGTACTGATCTTTCCAAAAAAGATCTCTTCACTTGCCCTGCCACCCAAAGTCATACAGATCTGATCTGTCAATTGATCTGTATTATATAAATATTGTTCCTTTGGTGTGTATTGGGCATAACCTAAAGCAGCCGATCCCCTGGGAACAATCGTAACTTTAAGTAATGGGTAAGCATGTTCAAGATACCAACCGCAGATTGCATGACCTGCTTCATGATAAGCAATGATCTCTTTTTCTTCCGGAGAAATGATCTTATTCTTTTTTTCCAAACCGCCAATGACCCTGTCAATAGCATCCTGGAAATCACTCATGTCTACTGAATCTTTATTTTTTCTTGCTGCAATAAGTGCTGCTTCGTTGCAAACATTGGCAATATCGGCACCTGCAAATCCGGGTGTTTGCTCCGCCAGTTTATGAATATCAAGTTTTTGAGAAATTTTAATGGGAACAAGATGTACTTTAAAGATCGCTTCGCGACCAACAAGATCGGGGCGGTCAATAGTGATCTGCCTGTCGAAACGACCGGGTCTTAACAATGCATTGTCCAACACATCCGGTCTGTTGGTTGCTGCTAAAATAATAATTCCGAGGTCCGTTCCAAAACCATCCATTTCTACCAGCAACTGGTTCAATGTATTTTCTCTTTCATCATTGCTCATCATCATATTCTTTCCTCTAGCACGACCAATTGCATCAATTTCATCTATAAAGATAATACAGGGTGCTTTTTCTCTCGCCTGTTTGAAAAGATCTCTAACACGGCTGGCACCAACACCAACAAACATTTCAACAAAATCACTGCCACTTAAGCTAAAGAAAGGAACCTGAGCTTCGCCTGCAACAGCTTTTGCCAAAAGTGTTTTACCGGTACCCGGTGGGCCAACTAATAAAGCTCCTTTTGGTATCTTTCCACCAAGCGCTGTATATTTTTTTGGATTTTTAAGAAAATCCACGATCTCCATAACTTCAACTTTTGCTTCGTCGAGACCAGCAACATCCCCAAAATTGATATTCACTTTTGTACCCTTTTCAAAAAGAGTAGCTTTGGATTTACCAATATTAAAAATACCGCCTGGTCCGCCGCCGCCGCCCGGGCCACCAACTTTACGCATCATTAACACAAACAAGAACCCAATCAATAGAATCGGTAATAAGGTACTGATGATCTGTCCGAAAAGTTCTCCTTCTTCCGTATAAACCGGCAATATTTTTTTTATGCCCGGATTGTCCTTATAGAATGTATTAAGCTCAGTATCAAAAGATTCATCTTTTACAATACTAAAAAAAACCTGTGGCGTTTGTGTTTTTAAAAGACTTGTATATTCTTCTTCATTAAAAAAAGATTTATAATAGGCGGCTTTGCTTTTGATACTGTCTTTATTTAAAAAGAGACGAACGATCTTTTTATTTCTAACAACAACAAGCCCTGTTTTTTCTTTATTTTCTTTGGGGTCTTGCAGAATATCGCCTGCGGCTAAAATTTCCTGGTAGTGAACGGGGTTAATTTCCAATCCTGCACTACTCACGTTGCGAAAAAGATTATAAGCAATAAGCGACACGAAGATGATACCGTAAATCCAGTAAATATTGAATTTATTTTTTTTCTTTAGAGGGTCTTCACCTGTTGGTGGTATGTTATCCGGGGATATTTTTCTTTTAGTATTTTGTTGGTTCATATTAATTTTATTCTTTGCTTATTATATAGGGTAACTTATTAATTATCGATATGTTCAATAGATGGGGCATCGCTCCATAATTCTTCCAATTGATAAAATTTTCTTGGCTCTGGTAGCATGATGTGTACAACCACGTTTACAAAATCAATCAGAATCCATTGTTCTGCCTGTCTTCCTTCATGCTTGTATGGCTTTTCATTACAACCATCAAAAACTTCTTTTTCGATGTTATCGGCAATTGCTTTCAGCTGGTTGTTGTTATTTGCCTGGCAAATGACAAAAAAATCCGATACTGCTTCGGGAATTTTACGCAGATCCAGGCTAACGATGTTTTCGCCCTTTTTTTCCTGTATAGCGTGAATGATTGTTTTGAAAATTTTACTGTTTCTGGTTAATCTGGTCAGGCTGCTTTTTTTGCGGCTTTTTAATGCGTCAAGGTTGTTCAAATGTCTTTCTGTTTTATTAATAATGTTCACATAAGTATTATCATGTGGTCTAAGCTAAATTCGTGTAGCTTGCAACTTTGCTCAAAAGTACTATTTCTTTGTCACTTGATTAATTTGAAATCGACAGAATTGTTTAGCATTTTAGATAGCGTTGATAGTACCAACAACTATGCCATGGCAAAGATTCATGCTGGAATGGCGAAGCATGGTATGGCTTGGTTTGCTTATGATCAGCAGGCAGGCAAAGGCCAATTCGGTAAAAACTGGGAAAGTAAGGCAGGGCAGAACATCACTTTAAGTATTGCTATAACGCCCGCAGCTGTTTTTTCTCGAAACCAATTCTATTTTAATGCTGTTGTTGCCATCGCTTGTTTAGAGTTTTTTAAAAAATATGCCGGCGATGAAACTTCAATTAAATGGCCCAACGATATTTACTGGCGTGACAGAAAGGCAGGCGGAATTCTTATCGAAAACAAAATAATGGGGAAAAGCTGGAAATGGGCTGTTATAGGTATCGGAATCAATATAAACCAGGTCTCATTCAGTAAAAACCTGGAAAATGCTGTTTCTCTTAAACAAATAACCGGAGAAACATTTGATCCGGTGTTACTGGCAAAAGAACTAACAGAACTGGTCTTAACCGGTATCAATATGGTTTCAATTATACATTTACCGGCTATTTTATTAAAATATAATGAACAGCTATACAAAAAAGATCAAAAAGTCTTTCTTAAAAAAGACAATGTGGTATTTGAAACCTGCATTAAAGAGGTAAACGGATCCGGGCAACTTATTACTTTTGACAGCTTGGAACGCCAGTTTAATTTCGGGGAAGTGGAGCTATTGGTTCAACCCAAATTTTGCAGTTGAAATCTATTACGAGAAAAAAATGCTTCAAACACAGGCATTTGCTTGATTTTTTGATCTCTTCATAGTTCACTATGATTTCGCCCAAAAAATCTGCCCAAATACCCGTCTTTATTGCCTTTTTTCCTCTCATTACTATTTCAACTGCAAAATCCGGGTTCAACGTTCTTAACTGAATGATTTTTCTGAAATACACTGCGGGATTCAACTTTTTATCTTTCTAACCAACACTAAGTATTATTTTCTTCCGCTGCATTTCTGGCTTCTATTTCAAAACGATTATTATAGTATCCATGGCGGATACTTTCATACAAATATTTAAAAATAAACCCCAAAAAACCGTACTGTTTGTATTGCTGTACATGGCATAGTTCGTGATGAAGCCATTTTTTATTTTTCAAAAATTCTTCTTTGCTGGTATGATGTAAATGAATGGTTTTACCTAAAACGATCGCAACAGAGTTTGTATTCAGCTTTAAAGCTGCTACTCTTGCTAACCAGGAATTTTCTTTTATATAGTAGTCAGTGTTTTCCAATGTTTAAAGAGATTCATGCTTATCAATTTTATTTTGATTGCCCCCGTTATTGATGCAGTAATACCGATTGGACAAACAATATAGTCCAATATCGGCTTCGCCTCATTGTACCATTTGTTTGATACCCTACCGTAGTACCGGCATAGGTCGGCATAAACCACTGTAAGATTTT
>JANOPU010000242.1:0-2517 GCA_031422055.1 Ferruginibacter sp. | reverse complement strand
GAGTAAAAACATTTGAAGATGAAAAGGTAGATTCAGTATACGGAGATTTAGAATACGTTGATAAAGTTAATACAGATAGAGTTTTTAGAGTTTGGAAAGGAAAAAAATACAAACGTAATTTGTTTAAAATGGGCTGGATGCCTGGGCACCCAACTTTTTATATAAAAAAATCACTCATAGAAAAGAAAAAAGCATACCCTAGCGAGAAACAATTGTTTGAAATGGTATCTGATAGCTATCAGGCGGTTTCAAAAAAATATTCTTTTTTGGTATATAAACCTTCATCTATAAAATCATCCTTTTGGGGATGGGTAATAAATTATACCGGAATTACTGGTTATTATAATCCTTTTACATCGGAAGCTCAGGTGAATACAACTGTACCAAAATTTCTACAACCCTTTGTTGCCTGTCATGAAGTTGCTCACCAACTTGGATATGCAAAAGAAAAGGAAGCAAATTTTGTGGGGTATCTCGCTGCTAGTAACTCAGGTAATCCATTCTTGGAGTATTCTGTTTACCTCGACCTTTTTATTTATGCAAACCGGAATCTCTATTATAAAGATTCGGTTGTAGCAATAAAGTACAAGAATGCATTAAGTACCGAAGTTATTGATGATTTAAGAGAATGGAAAACATTCAACAAGAAGCATCGAAGTATTGCAGAACCAATAGTAAGCTGGGTTTATGGTAAGTTTTTGCAAAGTAATGAGCAACCAGCCGGTGTATTAAGTTATGATGAGGTTACCGGTTTTATTATTGCATATTATAAAAAGCATGGACAGATATAGTGGGATACAACGAAAAATTATTTATTACAAAATTTAAAAGAAAAATGAAACCCATAATTAAATTAATTATTTCAGTTGCCACGCCAATAGCAATAGGTGCCGTTGCAGGTTCATTCACTGCATCATCAGTTAATGGATGGTTTACTACGCTTGTTAAACCTTCATTTAATCCACCCAATTGGTTGTTCGGGCCGGTATGGACAGCATTGTATATCATGATGGGGATATCCTGTTACCTTGTATGGAATTCAAAAGTGGCCGAAAAAATAAAAAATGAAGCACTTGTATTTTATTTGATACAATTGCTTTTAAATTTTCTTTGGTCTTTTATATTTTTTTATGCGGAACAACCTGGCTGGGCTTTGATAGATATCATATTGATGTGGGTGATGATATTATTAACGATACTGAAATTTGGTAGAATATCATCTATTGCAGCATGGTTGCTTGTTCCATATATTTCCTGGGTAAGTTTTGCAACCATATTAAACTTTGCGATCTGGAAATTGAATTAAAGTGATTTAAAAATCGATACATTATCAAAATTTATTTTTCCACATCATACTTTCAACGGGTTTATTTGGCTGCCCGCTGTACTTGGCATTTTTTTTCTGATTGTATTTGATTTCTATTTCTCCATCAACTGGAAAGTAAATCAGTTGTCCGATTGGCATTCCTTTATATACTCTTACGGGTTGTTTTACAGAAATCTCCAGTGTCCAGTTGCCGCAAAAGCCAACATCTCCCTTTCCTGCAGTTGCATGTATATCAATACCTAAACGGCCTGTAGAAGACTTGCCTTCCAGAAAAGGAACGTGTTCATGTGTTTCGGTATATTCTTCTGTAACGCCCAGGTATAACATATTGGGCAATAATACAATTCCTTCATCCGGGATATCAAAATGAATGATCGTATTGTGTTTTTTTGCATCCAGTTCTTCGTTTTCATATGTTGCCAGGTGTTTGCCTAAATGCACATCATAACTGTTGCTGCCAAGGCACTCACGATCGTATGGAAGTATTTTAATGGTTCCTTTCTCAATTTCTTCCAGGATTCTTTTATCACTTAATATCATTTCTGTTGTTTATTGGTTTATTTTTATTGCAGTATTTGTAAAAGTAAATTTTTAGCTTTTCACTTTACACTTTTCGTTTTTTTTATGCCTTTGGTTTATCAACAAAATATCAACGAAGCTACCCGGATAGCAGTTTGGCATATAACCGAACACGAAGATTTCTTTTGTAATAAAGTAATGTTATCCAATGAAATCAAACACCCGCACAAACGTTTGCAACACCTTGCAGGCCGTTATCTGCTGACTGAATTGTATGAGGATTTTCCATTAGAACTTATTAAGATCGCTGAAACCAGGAAACCATTTTTAACAGGGGAAGCTTACCATTTCTCCATTTCACACTGTGGTGATTATGCTGCGGCTATTGTAAGCAGATCAAACAGGGTAGGAGTAGATATTGAAGTTATTTCTGAAAAAGTAGGAAAGATCATGGATAAATTTTTGTCTGCGGAAGAGCAGAAAATATTAATGATCAATACTCAATATCCAACAAAAAATATTCAATTACTTACGCTTGCATGGAGTGTTAAAGAAACTATGTTTAAATGGTATGGTGCAGGCGGGGTTGATTTTAAAGAACAGCTTAAAATAAAAAATATTGAAATGTGCGATAATGAATTTGTGGCATATTGTACTTTTGTAAAAAATGA
>JANOPU010000241.1:0-10636 GCA_031422055.1 Ferruginibacter sp. | reverse complement strand
TGATATTTGCTATCATGTTGTTCTTTAAAAATTATTTAACCAGTTTAGAATTGATAACAGGCTCAATGGTATTTTACAGCATCCTTACTGTGATAGTTATAATGGTATCTACCATTTCAAAATTCTTTTTTGAAAATTATTTTTTAAATATTAAAAATAAGCTGGCCAAAAAACCGGCTGATTATATTAAACTGGGAAAATAAGGATTTTAGAAAAGATTAAGACCTCCTTTTCATTGAAAAACGTACAATGAAATTAAGTGCTATGAAGGTTTCATATAAGACTGAAGCGCCTGTACATATAATTCAAATGCAATAATTCCTTTAGGAGTTATCTTACAAAGTGTTTGGGGATAGTTATCTTTAAATTGTTTGGTAACCACTATATAATCTGCCTCTTTAAGTTTATTGATCTGTACACTTAAATTACCGGCTGTTGAATTTGTTTTTTCACGGATAAAGGTAAACTCTGCTTCCTTCAAACCAATGAGGAGGCTAATTACGGCCAGGCGTAACTGCGAATGTAATATGGGATCAAGTTCTTTAAATTCCATCAGCAGCCTTTGTTATAATTGAGTTACATTTTTACTTTTTCTATATTGAGACCGCAATAACAATCCCGGTATGATATAACCGATCAGCACTGCAGCAGCCATGATAAGCATATCGTATTTGAATTCTTTATTAAAGAATATAGCAATAGCTCCGACCCAATTAACCACAGCCCCTACCATCAATGATCGGGATTTTATTGCACCTCCTTTTACCAACATGAGAAAAGCGAATATCATCAGCATAAAACCAAATCCTACATTTGGGCTTACAGCTACATTAATGGAAATAATGATAACAAACAATGAAACAAAAAAAGCGATATCAACCATCTTCATCAGATCATCAACATAGGTTCTTGCAAGTTTTTTTTGGGGACGAAAAGTATCATAGATAAGCAGGACTATAGTAGCGGCTCCAAAAATATTCCAGGAAAGGAAAATATTTTCAGCGCCAATGTCTATAAATATGTAAGTAGAAACTGATGCAATAAGAAGCATGGCACCCCATAATAGCCAGTGAATGCCGCTATCGGATATATTGCTTTTTGCCTGGTTTATCATCTGGTGAATGATCTCCAGGCTTTTTTCATTTGAAAGTTGTTGATCGTTTGGCATATCAGTATTGATTTTTGAATTTTTTTCTGAGTAGAAAACCCGGAATGATCCAGGCAGCAATTACTGCTGCACTGATAAATAATAGCTGAAAATCATATGACACAAAAATGCTTCCTATTGCAAGGATCCAGCAAATAATTCCACCGATAATCAATGACCTGAATTTTAAAATGGTACCAGATAAGAACGTAGGTACCCCATATAAAACCAAGATGGCAGGATTGATACTTACAAAAGCTTTTTGTTTAATTAAAATAAAAATAAGCAGGAACAAACAGGTTATAAAGCAGATCCATACATATTTTAAGATTTCAGCAGTATATGTTTTTACCTTTTCCTTTTTCTCTTTTCGGGAAATAAATATCACCTGGTAAATGGCTACCAGCCAGGTTAGGAACCAGATGTAATTTCCATTATCTGATTTGAAAAAATGCATTGCTGCAAACTGCACCATGCTGCAAATTAATATTACAAATCCCCAAAGCAGATACAAAGTACCCGACTCGCTAAAATTGTTTTTTGCCTTGTTGATCATTGATTCGATCAGCTGCAAACTGTTTTGTTCATTGAATGGCTGTTCCATCTTAAGGAATTTAAATGATGCAATTTTTTAATAATGTTTAGAAGGTTTAGGATGTTTAGAAAGTTTAGCTGAAAGGAAAGATTTATTAAATTTTAAACACTCCTAAACATCCTAAACCTTCTAAACTCTCTAAACCTGCTTACTTACATTCACTCAAAAGCATTTCAGTTCTTTTCATACCCCAGTCAGGTACCAATTCTGAAGCCGGTTTAAACGCAGCAAATTTGTCCATAGCTGTTTGTAAAAGTGGTGCTGCTGTTTTACAACCGCCACCATATTGTTCGGGTGTATATTTCAGGCCCTGTCCTTTTAAATAGTATGGACGTGGGTTTGAAGGATCCTGCTTCATAGCATTCTCTAATTCATCAGCACTTGCTTGTCCATATTCCATAAACCGCTGCATCGGGTTTACCATCATATGACTGCTGGCGATCATACTTTTTACACAACTGATCTCTGAATTACCGGGTTGTAAAGAATCTGCTTTATTGATCAGCGATGTTGCCTTATCCGCAATTGCATCAATTTTTGATTTATCCTGTTCCATGTAGGTATAATTAACCTGGCATAAAGCAGCGTAATAATAGGGTAACCATTTGGTTTTTTCTGCCGAAGCAATGCGTTCAAAATTATTTGCAAGGCTTAATAAATTTTGTGGATTTTTAAAACTGGTATCTATCGCATTAATATTATTTTTCATCGCTGTCATATATTTTTCGCTTTGTGCAAAAGAACATATTGATACAATCATTACTGAAAGAAATAGAATTGACTTTTTCATTTTTAATTGTTTTAATTTTTATTGTTTATTTTTTAATTTTTGATACTCTTTTTCTGTACTGTAAACCTTTGGAAAAACATATGCACCTGTAAAATGAAACGCAAGTCCGATTCCCCAACCTAAAGTTGTCCATAACGGCCAGGGAAAATTTGAACCATGGTTAATTTGTTGTCCGGAAAAAAACCACATGGCCCATAAAAATACGTTTACAATAAAATAGGCTACAAAGTGACTTTTAAATCCTGCCCGTTTTTTAGCCAATTCCCATAATTCAGGATCCTTTCCTGCAGGTGTCTGTTGATAGTCTGACATTTTTTTATGTTTTAAGTTTTAAAAACCTCACCCCAAACCCTCTCAAAAGACAAGGGGTTATTGGCATTTTTTACAAATTATTATTAATAGCATCCTGTGTCCTGTCGATTCCAAAACTGATAAAGCAACCGATAAATAAAAATCTTTTTGATGGAGGAGTAATAGGTACTTTACGATCATTCAGCGATGAATAATTATACCCGAATATCTGTTCCTGGCCCAATACATTTGTTACAGATAATACCCAAACGATAAAAGTTTTCTTATTTTGTTTTCCAAGGTTTGGTAAATAGTTCACACTAAAACCCAGACTGTTATAATTGATTGTTTTTCCTTCGTCGGCTATCAGGTATTTGCCCGACCCATTATCATATTTTAAATTATAGTAGGGCCTGCCGGTGGCAAAACTATAGCTGGCATTGAAACCTGTTTTCCACGGCAATACAAATTTTTTCAAAACAAGCGAGGCAGTGTGGGTAGCTGCAAATGACGGCTGTATTGACGTAGGGTAATTCAGAAAATCTCTTTTTGTATCGAGGTATGAGTAAGAAATCCAGTAATCTAAATTTTTAATGGATTTTTTATCCCTCCAAAAAATTTCGAGACCCCTGGCATAGCCATAACCATTATTATTTACAGCTACATTTCTGCCTGCTTGCCCTACTGTCGTCTTAAAAAGATTATCATATTTTTTGTAAAACAGTTCGGTTCTAAAAACACGATTATTACTTACTTTCTGATATTGAAGGATATAATGGGTTGCTCTTGCATAACCCAGATCAATAGTAGCTGCAGGAAGATATCTCCTTTCGGGGTTCTGATAAAAAATTCCATATGCAAACGATGCCTGACTGTTGTCTTTAAATTTATAAGCAATAGATGCCCTTGGTGCAATATTCCATTTATCCATGATAGCAGAATGTTCAATCCGGCCGCCAAGTTTAGCAGCTATATTATTGGTTATATAAAAATCAGTTTCAGCAAAACCTGCCAGCATATTGTCATTTACAGATTCCTTAAAAACGGTTCCATCAAATAAAGTAAAGTCAGTTCTTTCTTCACTATATAAATATTCACTACCAAACCTAACCGCATTTAATCCTTTAAATTTTTTTTCTATCACCGATCTTACCTGGGCATATTGAGCTTTGTTTTTGACTTTAAAATTTTTCAACGCATAATCGATCGGGTTAAGAATAACTTGTTTTACCTGATTTGCATCCTGCAGTTCGTTTTCAATATCATCTTTGTTTGTACTGTAACTTAGCCCGGTATTTATTTTCCAGCCTTTTCCTAATTTTTCATTCCAGTTCAGGTTTTGGTAAGTATTCAGGTTTTCCAGGGTAAATGCATTTTGCAAAGCAGATGAATCTATATCCTGACTTCTAAATCCGAGTTTATTCCAACTCATATAACCGTAATATTTTACAAAACCCCCGTTTTTAGTTTTGATCCTGAAGTTTGCATCAACCTGATGACTAATAGGTTTTATGAAAAAGTCTTGTTGTTGCTTTATCACTTTAAATGCCAAAGCAAGGTTTGAATAATTATATGTAATTCCCCAGGCTGATTTTTTATTTTTTCCTAATTTCTGAATACCAGCACCAATACCAATTACTGAAACTGACAAATCAGCTTCAGTCCTATCAGGAAGGTCTTTTGATTCTAAAATCAATGCAGCAGAAAGAGCCTGGCCATATAAAGCAGAATATCCGCCACTGCTAAATACAGTGCCTTTAAACAAAAAGGGATTAAATCTACCTCTTGTGGCTATCCCCGGCAGACTGCTAAAGAAAAAGTTATTTACCAGGTTGCCATCAATGAAAATTTTACTTTCAGTAGCAGTTCCGCCCCTTACAAACAAACCTTCTGTTTCTCCTACCTGCTGAGTTCCTGGCAGGGTTTTCAAAGCACCAACAATATCAGCATTTGCACCTGCAGTTGTTACGATATCTAAAGATGACAGCACCGTAGTCTTTTTTTTATCGCTAGCCTCAAATGCACCTGCAGTAATAACCACCGCTTTCATTTCCGTTATTAGTTCTTTTACTGATATGTTTAAAATGATATCTGTTTTATCAAGTATGATATTTTTTTCATATGCGCTATATCCGGAAGCACTTGCTTCGATCATTTGATTGCCCTTTTCAGTAGTGGTAAAAGCAAAATTTCCCAGAGAATCGGTTGTAGTTCCATCATAAGAATTCTTTAAACTGATACTTACCCCACCCAAAGGCTTATTCTTGTTATCAGTCAATTTGCCCGAGATCTTAACTTGGGCAAATAAGGACAAAGAACCGGAAAAAATACAAAACATAAACAGCCTCTTCATATTTATAAATTTGTCACAAATGTAAAGTAGTTTATTTTATAAACCAAATTTATTAAATTAATTTTACCTCGATTTATGTGCTGAATTTAGATGAAAACAATACTAAAAATATTCAAAATTCAATATTATTATATTGATAATCATATAATTAAACTATCCATAAGTAAATATTCATATTTATAGTAGGTAGTCAAAAACTTATTAACATTGAAAAAAAAATATTTTTTTATGTGGGTGCAATTTGTAATTTAGCAATAGAATTTAATGGGTTAGTAAGTACAAAGGGTCAACAGAAATGTTGACCCTTTTACTTTTTTTACACTTCAAAAAAAATCTAAAAACACAAATAAAAAATTTTTCCTTCTGAAAATATTGTTGCTATTTTTTACCTTGTTTCAAAATATGTTTGATCTTTTTCCTGGAAATAGTAACTAAATAAACTTCATTTTTTTTTTGTTGGTTTTTGAATCTACATTTACTGCATGAGTAAAACCAGATCAGCTTTTTTTTGTCAGAACTGTGGATATGAAAGTACCAAGTGGGCTGGAAAATGTCCTTCCTGTGATCAGTGGAATACGTTTGTAGAAGAAGTGATCCAAAAAGGAAATGATAAATTACCCAAAGATGACTGGAAAGAATTCAGTGGGTTATCAAAATTAAAAACGGTTTCTATAAATGATGTAAGCAGTGCCGAAGCAAAACGAATTATTACCAGCGACCCTGAATTGAACCGGGTACTTGGTGGTGGTATCGTATTGGGTAGCATTGTGTTGGTAGCTGGAGAACCGGGCATTGGAAAATCAACTTTGTTCCTTCAAAATGGTTTACAGCTTAAAAACATTGTAACCTTATATATCAGTGGTGAAGAAAGTGAACAGCAGATAAAAATGCGTGCAGACAGGATTGGTGCGATCAATGAAAATTTTTATCTTTTAACTGAAACCAACACGCAAACTATTTTTAAGGAAATAAAAAAACTTAAACCGCAATTGGTGATCGTTGATTCTATTCAAACATTACAATCGCCGTTTGTTGAATCTTCTCCGGGCAGCATCAGCCAGATCAGAGAATGTGCTGCAGAACTTCAACGCTTTGCAAAGGAAACCGATACACCTGTTTTTTTAATTGGGCATATTACCAAAGATGGAAATATTGCCGGACCCAAGATACTGGAACATATGGTTGATACTGTATTGCAGTTTGAAGGCGATCGTCATTATGCATATCGCATCCTTAGAACACTTAAGAACCGCTTTGGCTCTACATCTGAGCTTGGCATATATGAAATGACCGGCGAAGGAATGCGTGTAGTAACTAACCCGAGTGAATTACTCATCACTCAAAAAGAAGAACAGTTAAGTGGCATTGCAATTGCTGCAACCATAGAAGGCATTCGGCCACTTTTGATCGAAACACAAGCATTGGTTACACAAAGTGTTTACGGTACACCTCAAAGAACAGTCAGTGGTTTTGATCTGAGAAGATTACAATTATTATTAGCTGTTCTTGAAAAAAGAGGCGGCTTTCATTTTGGTGTAAAAGATGTTTTTATAAATATTGCAGGCGGTATAAAAGTTGAAGACCCTTCTATTGACCTTGCAATTGTATGTGCATTATTGAGCAGTTATGAAGACACTCCTCTTCCCCAATATATTTGTTTTGCAGGTGAAGTTGGATTAAGTGGAGAAATAAGAGCAGTAAACAGAATAGAACAAAGAATTGCAGAAGCAGAAAAACTGGGCTTTGAAAAAATTATTGTAAGCAAGTACAGCGCAAAATCATTAGGTAAAATTAAAATCGGAATTGAAGTTATTGCTTTGGGTAAAGTAGAAGAAGTTTATAAATACCTGTTTTAAAAAAATGATCCGTACCATGATCCCTTTAAAAAATATTTTAAACGATGCCATGCATCTGTTTTACCCTCATATATGTATGGGATGCGGATCCGATCTTATTGATAAAAAAAGTCTGATTTGTTTCCACTGTATCAATGAATTGCCTCATACAAATTTTGCATTGCATGAAAATAATCCAATTGAAAAAATATTTACTGGCAGGATAAAAATAAAAGCAGCTCACAGTGAATTTTATTTTTCTAAAGGACACCTGGTTCAACATTTAATTCACCAGTTAAAATATAATAACAACAAAGAAATCGGTTATTATCTTGGTGAATTAATGGGTAATTCTTTAATCAGATCAAACAGATTTTCGAACATAGATTACCTGATTCCATTGCCATTATTTGCAGACAAAGAATTTAAACGAGGGTACAACCAGGCTGAAATTATTTGTCAGGGAATACACTCATCAACAAAAATACCCGTAATACTAAATAATGTAGTAAGAAAACACCCCACAGAAACCCAAACCCGAAAACACAGGGCAGAAAGATGGGAAAATGTAGACGGAAGTTTCTCTGCCATGAATCCGACATCTTTAAGAGGGAAAAATGTGTTATTGGTAGACGATGTTATTACAACCGGAGCCACTTTGGAAGCATGCGGGCAGGTAGTTTTGGAAATACCAGGTACCAGTATCAGTTTCGCTTCTTTGGCACATGCCAGTAAATCATAAATAAATTCTGTTTTATTATCCGTTACCAACTGCTCCGGAAAGCTAGGATGATATCTCAATGTTATTATCATATTATTGTAGATTTGTTTTTTATGAAACAAGTTCAACGCTTATTCAAAGGAATTATCATATTGATTCTTTTTTTTTCCTGTAAGAAAGAATCATTTATTACCAGCCCATTTGCCCGGCTTTCTCTGAGTACAGACAGTATAAAATTCGATACCGTGTTTACCAGTATAGGATCATTAACCAGGTCTTTTAAGATCTTTAATAACAATGATCAGAAATTATTATTGTCTAAAGTGAAATTAATGGGAGGATCAACTTCTTCCTTTAAAATAAATATTAACGGCTTTGCAACTGTAGAACAACAAAATATAGAGATTGCTGCAAATGACAGTATATATGTGTTTGTAACTGTAACAGTAAACCCCACTGCAACTGATCTTCCTTTTATCATCAGCGATAGTGTTTTGGTAAATTATAATGGCAATGACCGGTTTGTTCAATTACAGGCTTATGGCCAAAATGCTCATTTTTTAAATAATACAGTAATAACCTCAAATACAATATGGACAAATGACCGTCCATATGTAATTCTCGGTGGCATTCATATAGACACAGCATTTAGTTTAACCATTGAGAATGGCTGCAGAATTTATTTGCACGCCGATGCTCCTTTTATCACGGATGGCACTTTGATAATTAATGGTATAAAAGACAATGAAGTACAATTTACCGGTGACAGGCTTGATGATCCTTATAAAGATTTTCCTGCGAGTTGGCCGGGTATCTATTTCAGGGGCAGCAGTAAAAATAATATATTGACTTATGCCGTTATAAAAAATGCTTACCAGGCTGTGGTAACGGAAGGACCATCGATCAATGCCAATCCAAAATTGATCTTGCATCAATGCATCATCAGCAATGCATTTGATGCAGGATTGTTATGCATTAATAGTAGTATCAGGGCCGATAATACACTTGTAAGTAATTGTGGTAAAACCCTCCATATAATCTTAGGGGGCGATTATACATTTACTAACTGCACTGTTGCTTCTTATTCCAATTCATATATTCCGCATAAAGTACCCGTTTTGTTTGCAACAAATTTTATCAATCAAAATGGAAGTATTAATACAGCGGATTTAAATGCCATTTTTCATAATTGTATTTTTTGGGGCGATAGCGGATTTATTGATGATGAAATATTTGTAAGCAAACAAGGAAATAACAATTTCAATGTACTATTCGATCATTGTTTGTATAAAGCGGTAAACGATCCTGCTAATGCTACATTTACAGCTTCAGTAAAAAATATTGAGCCTGCTTTCGATAGCATTAATGTAATAAATAAGTACTATGATTTTAGAATTACATTGAACAGCAATGCGCCGGGTATTGATCAGGGATCCGCAACAGGCTTTTTAAAAGACCTGGATAATAATAACCGGAGTGTTGGGTTGCCGGATATGGGTTGTTATGAAAAACAGTAGTTGCAAAGTGGTCAGGCGACCAAACTCGTCAGACCACTAAATGAACCTTTTCACTTTTTTTATGTTTATAAAATAAAAAATCATGATAAAATTGATCGCCATCTCAACAATTATTCTTTCCTGTGCAGCTCAATCCAACAATGGTAAACAAATGAATGAATCTGATCATAATATTTATACTTTAAACGATAAAACTAAAAGTATTCATCAGTTTAAAGTTGCCTCATTAGACGGAGGCACCATAGATTTTGCAAGTTTTAAAGGCAAAAAAATATTAGTGGTAAACACTGCCTCCGAATGTGGCTATACCCCCCAATATAAAGACCTGCAGGCTTTGTACGAAAAATACAAGGAAAAACTGGTGATCATTGGGTTTCCCGCAAATAATTTTGGTGGACAAGAACCCGGAAGCAACGATGAGATAAAATCTTTTTGCCAAAAAAATTATGGCGTGAGTTTTCCTATGGCGGCAAAAATCTCAGTAAAAGGAGATGATATCGCACCAATTTATAAATGGTTAACTGTAAAAGAAGAGAACGGCGTATTAGATGCAACCGTTAAATGGAATTTTAATAAATTTTTATTGGATGAGAACGGCCTTATGATCGCATATTTCCCAAGCAAGGTTGCACCAATGAGTGAAGAAATCACAAGTAAACTATAGCAATATGTTCATGTTGTTAATCTTTGCTGGAATACTCCTTTCAAGTGAAAAGATAATTCATAACCAAACTGTAAACATTGAAATTGTAGAGGAAGTTATTTCGATACAAAACAAATCTATCTATGATTTTAAAGTGTTATCACTAAACGGAGATACCATAGATTTTGCAAATTTTAAAGGGAGAAAAATACTAATTGTAAATACCGCTTCAAAATGCGGATATACCTCACAGTATGAAGGCCTTGAAAAATTATATGAAAAATATAAAGACCAATTGGTTGTTGTAGGTTTTCCGGCAAACAATTTTTTATACCAGGAACCGGGCTCTAATGAAAAGATAGAGGAGTTTTGTAAAAAGAATTATGGCGTGAGTTTCCCTATGGCTGCAAAAATATCAGTGAAAGGAAAAAATATCGCTCCAATTTATAAATGGCTTTGCAACAAAGACGAAAATGGAGTAATGGATGCAAAGGTAAAATGGAATTTCAATAAATTTTTATTGGATGAAAATGGAAAAATGATCGCATATTTTCCAAGCAAGGTTACCCCAATGAGTGAAGAGATCACTTCGAAATTGAATAGCCCCGGCTTTAAAGCCGGGGCAATTCATTAAAGCCGGGGCAATTCATATATTTGCAGAAATGCAATTCTCCCAGGTTATAGGTCAAAAAGAGATCAAGTCACAGCTTGTTCATATGATTCAGCAAAACAGGCTAAGTCATG
>JANOPU010000240.1:0-22919 GCA_031422055.1 Ferruginibacter sp. | reverse complement strand
TAACAGCAGAATGAATGAGACCATAGATTCCTAACCTGAAAGGAGATTTGAAGTGTGGGCCTCGGAAAAAATTGCGTTAAGAAAATTAAAAGATTGGCGTTAAGAAATGAAATAGTTGTTACTGAAGTTTGGAAATGTGTTTAGCCGGTAAGTCGCACAATTGCTTGGTCATATTCAACTGTTGTGACTTATTTCATTTTAGCCAGGCTTTTAATTTTTAGCTCTTTTTTCCGCAGCCCTTGATTTTTGCTTCTTGGAACAAGGTCCCGCTTATTGCGGGATCAAGGAAAAGAAGATGCTAAAAATCAATGAATTAGAAGTTTGTTACTTAAGAGAAAAAAAGTTGAGAATAACAAGTAATTAGTTTCAAACAACTTATAAAATATCTTATCCCGAACTCAGGTTAATATGCAATTAGATGTATATTCTAATGCACAATCTTTTTATCAACTGGTAAATTTTTATAGATAGTTGACCAAATAATTTTTCCAATCGGTATTATCGAAATATCCTGATCTATAGTCATTGAGTATCTTTGTCTCTTTCACATTATTCTTTTGCTATGACTATTTTATTGGTAAATTACTAATATCATATAATTTAGAATTTTACAAACATTTATTAGACTGAAATGAAAAAGAAAGCCTTAGTATGTGGAGCAGGTGGATTTATTGGCGGACATCTTGTAAACAGATTGAAATCCGAGGGTTATTGGGTTAGAGGTGTAGATCTGAAAGAGAATGAATATAATAATGACTCAGCTGATGAGTTTATTATTGGTGATCTGTGTGATCCGGTATTTACAAATAAAGTTGTAAGCGGAGTGGATGAAATTTATCAGCTTGCTGCAGATATGGGCGGTGCAGGTTATATTTTTACGGGTGATCATGATGCAGAAGTTATGCACAACTCTGCTATGTGCAATCTGAATGTACTGGAAGCAATGCGACAGAATAATATTAAAAAAGTTTTCTACTCCAGTTCTGCCTGCATGTATCCGGAGCACAATCAGTTAGACCCCGATAATCCAAAATGTTCCGAAGATTCAGCATATCCTGCAGCACCTGATAGTGAATATGGCTGGGAAAAATTATTTAGCGAAAGGCTTTACTTTGCTTATAACAGGAATTATGGATTTGAAGCAAAAGTTGCAAGGTTTCATAATATATTCGGGCCATGTGGCACCTGGAAAGATGGTAAAGAAAAAGCACCTGCGGCTTTATGCCGCAAGGTTGCCGAAGCAACAGACGGTTCATATATAGAAGTATGGGGCGATGGTAAACAAACACGATCTTTTCTCATTGTTGATGAATGCCTCGAAGGTATTAGACGATTAATGAAGTCCGATTTTTCAGGTCCTGTAAATATCGGATCAGAAGAAATGGTTTCTATAAATAATTTTGCAAAAATGGCTATTGAAATTTCAGGAAAAAATCTGATGATTAAAAATATTGTTGGGCCAACAGGAGTGAGAGGAAGAAATTCAGATAATAAATTAATAAAAGAAAAACTTGGTTGGTCACCATCATTGCCTTTGAGGGCAGGAATGGAAAAAACATATCATTGGATCAATCAGCAGGTAGTAAATGCAGAAAAGAAAATGGATCTGAAAAATGCCTGAGTGCTTTCTCCGAAATAAATGAATAAAAATGATACTAGGCCTGCAATGTTTAAAAAGGGAAAAACACTCTTTTTAACTATTGCTTATCCACCAAATCCAACTGCGTCAGCAGTTGTGAACCGGCATTTGGTAGATCAGTTTGATCCCAAAAGTTTTACTGTGATCACCGGCTTTTTTCCGGGCGCAAAAAGAGCAGAAGTGCCTGCTGAAGTTCAACAACATTTTATTTATATAAGCCTGGAGTTTTTAACTTCAAGAATTCACAGGCTGATTGCACGAATACAAAAATTAACCATACCACTATTTTTACATTTTTATATAAGCCTTCTAAAACCTTCCAGGATCATCATAACATATCCTGATTTATATTGGCTGGACCTTTGTTCAGCGGTAGCTATAAAGAGAAAGATCCCTTTCATACCATACCTGCATGATACAGTTGTTGAAGCAACTTATGGCCGGTCAAAAGAATTGGCAAAAAAAGTTCAGCAAAGAATATTCAGCAAAGCATACAATATTGCAGTAATGAGTGAAGGTATGAGAGATTTGTATCAAAAAAAATATCAACTTTCTTCTGTAGCATGGGAGCATATATATCCGGAATTACCTGTTTCATTCTCCGGGCAAAAAGATAACCGGGCTCACTGGTCAGGCGACGTTTATGAGATCAATTATAAAGTTGTGATCCGGTTAAATAATGCATTGGCAAAATTGGGCATGCAATTTTCTATTTCCAACGGAAAAACAAGAGAGCAACTTAAAACTTTTGGAATTGAAGGAGATCACATACAAAAAGTATTTTATCCAAAACGTAGTGATTACTTACATCAACTAAGTGCTTCTAAAATTTTATTGCTTGGCTTAAATTATGCTGACGAATGTACCGTTCATGAAGATGAACTGGCTTCTATATTCAGCACAAAAACGCCTGAATACCTTGGTAGTGATAGTTTGATCGTTTACCATGGGCCTAAACATTATTTCCTGGCAAAATTTTTTATAAAAAATGATTGTGGAGTCGTAATTGATACCAGAGATGAAAATGAATTATTGGAGGAGCTAAAAAATATAGTTGACAACTATGATAAATATCTTCCCCAAATAAAAAATGCAACCAGGTGTTTATCTATTTTTAATGCAGAGCTTATTGCTCAAAAACTGATCAATACTCTTGAGGTATAATAATAACAGATCATATTCCATTTCAAAACAAGCAGGCTTTCTTTCTGTTTACCTCTTTGCTTTTCTTTTCCTTGCCTTATATGGCCGTCAGGGCTTTCAAACATTTAACCAGATTATTTTATGGGGTTTTGGCCCGCTCCTGGCATTTTATATATTGGAGCCAAATTTTAGTAAACTCCAGACAATTCCAAAGGAATATTATTTTTATTTAAGTATGATACTGTTTGCTTTAATAGGTTATATCAATGTAATAGATGAACCTGCTTTTTACAGATACTTACAGGTATTCTTTGCCAATTTTATTTTAATGATCATTATTTTTTTTGCAATTAATAATGTTAAGGAATGGGAGTTAACCTGGAAAGTTATTGCCGCCGTTGGCCTTATTATTTCCTTATTAAGCTATTTTATAGAAGCACCATCATCACAAACAGATGAATATTACAGGCTCGAAGGACTTACAGGTAATGCAAATGGAACAGCTAATTATGCCAGAGTTGCAATAGTTGCTTCATTATTTTTGCTGGAATTAAGCGAAAAGAAATTTATGAAGATCCTGTTATGGGGAGTGATACTTTTTCTATCTTATACGATTCTTTTAACAGCTTCCAGAGGTGGTTTTGCAAATTTGGTTTTTATTCTCGGAGGTTATATTGCTTTTAAAAATTTTCATGGGTGGCGCCTTATTGTCTTGTTGGTGATCTTATTTTTATTTGGAAACATCATTTTATATCTGGGGGAAGAATTTTTAAGTGACTTTTATTTATTTGACCGTTTAACAAGAAATGACAGTGTTACAGATGCATTCGATGATGAATCAAGACTTAAATTGTATGCTGTTGCATGGAAGTATTTTATCGATAATCCTTTCTTAGGTGTTGGCTTGAACCAGTTTCAGGTTTATTCAGGTGGCAAAATAACCCATACAGATATTTTAGACATTCTGGTTCAACTGGGTATTTTTGCCGGGATCGTTTATGTTTCGATCTATGCTAATCTTTATATCAGAATTATGAAGCTAAAAAAACTATTTTCAAGCCCTAAGGATGTCAGTATTTTCAGGTTGAGCTTACTCTGTCTGGTATCTGAAATACTTTTTGGCCTTGGTAATCCGAACTGGTTTACACAGTTGCAAATGGTTGTGTTAAGTTTATTGATCGTTTATGCAGCAAAGATCAGGAATACAAGTGTTTTGAGAGTTTAAGTTGTTTTCTGTATCAAATATTTAAAACGCTTCGAAAAATTAATTTAAGAATCATAAACACATGAGTACCATATCCAGGTTATTGACAAAAGAAGAATTCCCGGCCTGGAATAGTTTTATTGATATACTTCCGGAAGGTACTATTTTTCATAAAACTACGTGGCTTGAATTGATCAGTCCTGAAATTGAGATCTATGCAGTATTGGAAGAAAATGAAATTATTGCAGGTGTTGCATTGATCAAAACCAAAAAGAACAGTATATCCGGTTATCATATTCCGCCATATACTCAATATTTTTCTCCACTGTATGGCAAAAGTGATCGTAATAAAAATTCATTAACCGATGAACATACTTGTATCAGAGCATTGCTGGAAAAGATTAAAGATGCAGGACATGTTGATTTTAAACTTCCCAAAGGTCACCAATCTATATTGCCTTATTATTGGAAAGGGTATGAATCATCCGTTAGTATTACACACATTATATCGGGAACACTGGCTGATTATTTAAAAGAATTAAATAAAAATAAAGTAAGGGAATTAAAAAAATTACAACAACAGGTCGCTTCCGGAGAAATTATCATCGAAGAAAATATATCAGAATCAGCGCTGATTCATTTGTTGAAGCAGACAGTTGAAAGAAAAGGCTTTGATGCTAAGTCGGCGATTGCAGTAAAACTGGTTATGAAAGCCGATCAGTCATTCGCAAAGAAATTTGTAATTCGTTCAAGTGAGCATGGTTTGCTGGCTTTTGGATTTTTCCCCTATGATAACAAGGCAGTATATAATCTCATTAATGCTTCTGTAAGAGTATCAGACCCTGTATTAAAAACAGTGAACTTGTTATTATTATACCAGGCAATTGAATTTGCATTAAACAGTAACAGGACATTCGATTTTGAAGGAAGTATGTTACCGGGTGTAGAAACTTTTTGCCGTTTGATGGGTGGCAGACAAGTACCTGTTTACCGGGTTCAGAAATCTTCCTCACTGCGTTATTCATTAATAAGGGCAGCATACCAGGTAAAAAATGACAGAAAAAAAGCTTAGGATATGTTTTGTAACCAGTATGCACGACTGGAATGATGACCGGATATTTGAACGGGCAGCAGTAGGACTTGCATCATTGGGCCATCAGGTTACTTATGTGGCCCCTGCCGATAAAGATATGCAGTCTGAAGGCGTTTTTATAAAAGCAATTCCAAAAAGAACACGCATTAAAAAACATTTATTTGGCCCAAGGGAAGCATTTGAACAAATGAAAAAAATTGAAGCAGATGTCTATCATTTTTACAATCCGAATATGATGTGGAAGATGCGTGGCTGGGCAAAAAAAGGCCATGCTGTTTTTATAGATATACATGAGAATTATGAAGCACGTGTAGACGCTTTTCCGCTGCCTTCCTGGCTGCGGAGCAAAGCTGTTGGTTTGTACCGGAAGTTGGAAAACCGGTTTTGCAGCTCATACAATGGCATTACAGTAGTAACGGAAACCATGGCGAAAAAACTATCCTCCAGCGGCACTCCTGTATTGGTGGTAGATAATGTGCCTTATTTAAAAAGGCTGGAGCAGGTTCAACTGGCAGCGATTAAAGATGAGCATCCTACAATCATTACATCCGGATCACATTCCGCAGCAAGAAATTGTATGAAAGCTGTGGAAGCGTTGCCCTTGATCGTAAAAGCTATTCCCAATGTAAAAATGAAATTTGTAGGCCGTTTTCAACCGGCGGAATACGAAAATGAATTGCATCAAAAAGCAAAAGAACTCGGTGTTGCAGAAAATTTTGAAACAGAAGGAATGAAACCCTGGCTTGAGAATTTTAAACGTATCTCATCAGCACATGTTGGATGTGTTTTTTATAATGACAACCTGAATAACAGGGTAACATTGCCCAACAGGTTGTATGAATATATGTATGTTGGACTGGCAGTATTGGGAGAAGATTTTCCTGAAGTAAGCAAAGTGCTAAAAATGAATAATTGTGGCGAAGTTGTTAACTCACAAGATCCGAAGGATATTGCAGAAAAAGCGATACGCCTCTTGAAAGATCCGTTGCAATTGGAAGCATACACTAAAAATGCAAGAAAAGCGATACTTGAATTTCATAATTTTGAAAATACATTGGTAAAACTGGAAGCATTCTATTATAATAATCTTAGATGAAATTATTATTTGATACGGCCCTTTTCTTTGAAAAATTAATGAAGGGCGAAGTGCGCCAGGCTCACCGGTTGTTGGAAAAGGCAGATCATGCAGACAGGAACGGTATTGAAACCATGAAGAATGAAGCTTTTGTAAACCTGGTGAAACAGGTGTATGAAAACAGTCATTATTATAAAGATATTTTATTGGAACATGGATATACTCCAAACGATTTTAAAGATATATCTGATATAAAAAAATTTCCCATACTAACCAAAAACGAAATAAAAACTTTCAGGGAAAAATTATTGTCTGTCAATATACCTGCTTCAGATTGTATCACAAGAAATTCAGGTGGTACAACCGGCGAACCCATTAAAATTGATATCAACAAGCAGGCAAGGATCAATGACCTGTATTTTTATTATCGCGGGATGAACTGGATGGGTTATTCTCCGGGCCAGCCAATGGTAAAGTTTTTTGGTGGAAGCCTTGGGGGTAACAATTCACCTACCTTAAAAAATAAAATTAAAAAGTGGGTCTCAAATGAATTGTTCATGGCTGCTTTTAGTTTGCAAAAAGAAAATGCACTTCAATATCTGGATACCATCAAATCAAAAGGTAAAACACATATCCAGGGTTATGTTTCAAGTATATATACGCTTGCAACTTATGCAAAGGAATTAAATTATAAAGGGTTACAGATAAAAGCTGCTTTTACAACTGCCGAACAATTACCATTAGACCAGGCTGCGTTCATCAGCGAAGTTTTCAAATGCGATGTGAAGGGTTTTTTTGGTTGTGCAGAAGTGAATTGCCTGGGTTTTCAAACTAAAATGGGTGGTAATTATATTGTTCCGGATGAGATCGTTCATCTGGAAAATATTAAACATCCGCAAACCGGCATGGAAAATAGTTTTCTGATCACATCTTTGTACAATTATCGTACACCTTTGATCCGTTACCTGAATGGTGATACCGGAATACTAAAGCACGGAAAAAAATATTCCGAGATAGAAGAGTTAAGCGGACGTTCTGCGGATATGTTTATAAAAAAAGATGGTAGTTTTGTTTCTTCTATTCTTGCAACACAAACTATGCAGATCACCGGACTAACGGAAAAAATAAAAAGGTATCAGTTGATCCAACAGGAACCATCTGAAATTGAATTCAGGTATGAACCATTTTCAATTGATCTGAATGATTCCGAACGTACACAACTCATAAATGTATTTCAAAAAAGACTGGGAGAGGAATTTCAGATAAATTTGGTTAAAACTCCTGAGTTCCTGAAATCAGGATCTGGTAAACACAGGTTGATGGTTAATAATATTAAATAATAATTCCTGACAAAAATCTTTGATATTTAATAAAAGACCAATAGATAACAGGGATTAAGCTCCCCTCTCCTTTGTCGAAGACCCCGGAGTATTTCGGGGGAGAGGGGTTGGGGGTGAGGTCTAAAAAAAAATGTATTAAAAAATGATAATCACAGAAAAAATAGTCAAGCACTACGGTTGGCTGGTAACGTATACAAAGTTTTGGATTAGAGAATTCAAAACTTTGACGAAGATGCCATTCATGGAAAGGCTGGAAATGTGGACACACGGATTTTTCAGCTCTGCCTGGTATAGGTATGAATTTTATCTTAACATAAATAAGCCGGCAGATTATGTTTCCGATTACCAGGAAAATTTAATTGCATCTAAGATTAATAAAAAGATCGTTTCTATTTATGTCGATGATAAAGTGATATTTCCGTTGTTCTTTAAGAATTTTTGTTCCGTGGTTGAAAATTTTGCTTTTATCAATGATAAGAAGATCGTACCCCAATCTTCAGAAGTAGTTTTCAAATCATTTGATGATGTTTGGGATTTTATAAAAACAAAAGCCGATATCATTATTAAACCAATTGGAGGTTCAAGAGGTGGTAAAGTAAATGTTTTTAAAAATTCTGATGATCACAATCTGATATACATCAATGGTAATTTAAAGGATAAGGAAACTTTTAAAAACTATGCTGCTGAACTTGATTTTAATATCATCTGCCCAATGGTTTACCAGGCAGATTATTCCAAAAGATTTTACCCGGCAACCACTAATACGATCCGGTTATTGACCATGATCGATCCTGAAACAAACAAAGCATTTATTGCACATGCCGTTCAGCGGATTGGTACAAAACATTCATTTCCTGTTGACAATTTTGCTGTTGGTGGTATAACAGTCAATATTGATATCGATAAAGGCATACTTGAAAAAGGGTCCTATATCATTCCTACAGAAAGCAGTAAAGTATGGTACACACATCATCCTGAAACAAACGAACCTATCACCGGTACGGTTATTCCAAACTGGGAAAAAATAAAAGAAAGTATGCTGGATGTTGCAAATTCCGTTTCCTTCCTGAAGATCATCGGTTGGGACCTGATCATTGTTAACAATGAAAAAGGATTTGTTTTACTGGAAGGGAATAATGGCCCTTGTTTCAAAGTGCACCAGTTACACGGTGGATTTAAAAAAAATCCACAGATAAAAAAATTCATGAAATTTCATAAAGTGATATAATGGGTGCTTTTTTGCTGATAAAGAATGACAACACAGAAACAGAATCATCAAAAGCTTTTAAGGTATTTGAAACGATGGGGTTATTGTCGCCAAAGGAATTTAACATCGGTAACTGGAAATTGTGGAGTTGGAAAAAAATAAGATCAGATGAAGATCATTTTGTTATCCGTGATAATTCGATATTGGTTTGTTCAGGCACTCCTATTTATAAAAGATCACAAAATCTGAAAGAAAGCCTCGGATTGATCTTAAAAGATCTTCAGGAAGGGTGCTTTCAATACAATAATATCAGGGGGAGTTATGGGTTGATCTATTCTCCCGATGGAAATAAAATAAAAATTCTTACAGACCAGGGCGGTATCTGGAATGTTTATTTTGATAATAAAGTTCAAATAATATCCAGTTCTTTCCTGGCTGTTCTTTTCGGACTAAAAAATAAAGTCACCATAAACAAATTTGCTGCAACAGAAGTTATTACCAGTGGCAGGCTTATCGGTCCCGACACTCTTTTCAATGAGATATCCCGGCTGGAGATCAGTTTAATGGAATCGATCGGGGAGATGGAACTTATAAGAGATTCTGCTCTGCTTGATTTTCCTGAAACGGAGCCTGCCGGATCATTCGATGAATCTGTGAATGAACAGATCGCTGAAATAGATCATTTTTTCGGAGATATAAAAAACTTTGGAGATAATTATGGAGTAGATTCCGGACTAACAGCCGGGCATGATAGCCGGATGATGCTGATACAGGTGAAAAAATATTTCAAATATTTTCAGATGCATTCATTCTGGCGTAAATCAAAAGACCTGGAATTAACGATAGCTGAAAAAGTGGCTGAAAAAGCGAAAGTGCCTTTGAGGGTTGTAGAAGGCAAGCACCATTTTGATAAGACCAATGAGCAACTGGAAGACACCCTTAAAAAATCTTTATTTTTTTATGATGGCCATATCCGCATGCATTGTTTCCTGATGGAGGATTATCATACCATTGAACACCGGACAGCAATCCTGGGCGATAAAAAACTGGGAATAAATGGAATTGGAGGTGAGCAATACCGAAACGAATGGCATATGGAATTGTCTTCCTGGAGTATGGATTATTTTATAAGATATGCACTGGCATATCAGCTTTCCGGAGAGTGTTTTACAGATAAGAACTTCGAAAATGAATATTTTGATTATCTCAAAACCCGGTTATTAAAAAAATTAGGGTTGGATATCAATTCAAAAAGGATAACTAAAAAATATGTTCAGAAATATTACAACGAAGTTTATGTTGCCAGCCTCATGGGGGTACGTACCAATGCTGAGAATGTATTGGGTCATTTTATTACACCTTTTATTGACAGGCAGTTAACAAGAATGGCGTACAGATCATTGCCACATCACGGTATATCTTTTGATTTTCAACAGGCCATGATACGGAAAATGGATCCGGAACTGGCATCAGTTCAAAGTGGATATGGATATAGTTTTGCTGAAGGAGAACCGCTTACCAAAAAACTGAAATACGTTGTTAAAGAATTTACGCCAACCCGATTATATCAAAATAAATTAAATAAAAAATTTGATGCAGCCGGGAATATTGAGTTTATACAATATCTCGAAAAATATCCCGTGTTCCAAGAATCTGTTGCATTCATTCAGCAAATAGGATTACCGCTCAATGAAAAAATATTAACTTCCAGGCCCGATATTATGCCGGTATATTTGAGCCTGGCCTATTTCTTACATTACCTGGCCAAACAGGATCGGTTATATCTCTAATAATATTTTATATGCGAATCGCTATTAGCCCCTCTCCTTTGGAGAGGGGTTGGGGTGAGGTCTTGCAGAAGATAAATCAAAAATGAGCGACTTTTTACATAAACTTAAAATGTACTGGGTGGGCAACCCGGATTATTGGAAATTAACTGATACGAATAAACGAAGCAATTATTCTATTTCATATTACCCGCTTTCTTTCAGAGACAGGCTTTATCAGGGGCATTATCTCGACTTCGATGAGCAGGGACTGCCGATGTTTCCTTCCAAAGCCGGTAAGTTGGTTCATTTTTGTACCGGTATGTGCTCCTTTGCTTTTGCTCATTGGGAAGAATTTTTAAATACCGGAAAACAGGAGCATGCAGATCATGTCTTAAAAGTTGCCGACTACCTGATAGGTATGGGAGAAGAAAGGCCTAATGGCGCATTAATGCTACTTGATTATGATACGGATGAAAAAGATAACGGTGCTCCCTGCAGTATGAACCAGGGAGAAAGTATCAGTGTACTATGCAGGGCATATTGTCTCACTCAAAAAAGTATATATCTTGATAAAGCATTAAAAATGGCCATTCCTTTTGGATATGATTATGGTGATGATGGAGTAAGAGGCTATCTTAAAAAAAATAATGCTCTTTGGTTTCTCGAAGGAGGCAAAATGATATTAAACGGGCACAATTATACCTTATTTGGACTGGCAGACCTTGTTAGTATTTCCAATGAAGCCTGGGTAAAGGATCATTTGAATACGGGTATAAAATCCGTAATAGATTCTATTGAGTATTTTGATAATGGATTTTGGAGCTGGTATTGGCTGGACAAGCCTTTATATATTGCCAGTGCCATGTATCATAACCTGCATATATGCCAGTTGAAAGCATTGGCAAATTTATCAGGGAATGAAAAATTAGCTGCTTTTTCCGAAAAATTTGCATCATATGCCAGGTCACCGTATAAACGATTGCTATCAGGTGGTTATATGCTCATTGCTAAAATCAGGAAGAAATTACGTTGAACCATTCTGCATTACATGTTGTTTACCTGGCCAGTGGATATCCAACACCCGACAATCCTTCACATGGAATATTTAACTACCGTGCTGCAAATGCCATAAAAGATCATGTATTCTTAACTGTGATACAATACCGGATGTATAAACCCGGTAGAAAATTTTCTGAATATATAAATGAAGACGGGTATACCAGGATCATTCTATGTGTTCCCTTTATTCCGGTTTTTGAAAAAAACTTGTATTATGTCAATAACCGGTTGTTTTATTACTTCACATTAATTTTTGCCCGTTCTGTATTTAAAAATGCCGATATCGTTCATGCCAGCGACGGTAACCTGGGTATTTTTGCATCCTGGCTCAAAATGAAATTTTCTTTCAAACTACTTGTTCAATTTATTGGCGGCGATCTGAACCAGGATCTGCCCCAGCTGTATAAAAAAAACTGGATGCGGAACTGGATAACGAAACTGGATGCACTTTCTTTTAACAGTACTGCTTTAAAAAACCGGTTTGTTGAAATGTTTGGCGCACATCCCAAAACAAAAGTGTTATACCGTGGTGTTGATACAACTCTTTTTACTCCTGCCAATGTAAAGAACCAACCAGTTATTTTTTATTTTCTGGGAGGCTTGCCTGATTACTCAACGTTTACACATGGACGAAATACTAAAGGTGGAATGAACCTGATGAAAGCATGGAGTAAACTGGATGCTGAAATTAAAGGCGATAACATAAAGCTCTTGTTTGCCGGGCCTGATTCGGATATTTCAATAGTAAAGGAATGGCAATCGACTTTGCAGGAACCTGCAAACGTAAAGCTATTCGGAAAAATTGATCCTGCAGGTATTCCTGATTTTCACAAAAGCGGTAATGTAGCTTTGATCCCAAGCCTCGAAGAAGGCTTACCCAATGTTGCTATGGAAGCTGCAGCAACGGGAAACCTTGTCATTGCGAATGCAGTGGGTGGAATTCCGGAGATCATCAGCAACGGCCTAAATGGTATTATTTGTGATACCAATGATGCTGAGGGGTTGTATGCAAAAATGAAATGGGTCATCGAACATCCCGATCAAATTGTAGGGATAGGAAAACAGGCAGTTGAAAATATGCGAATGAATTTCAGCAGCAAGGATTTTGGTAAGAAATATGCTGAATTTTATCAGGAGATGACATCTAAATAGCAGTAAATCCCTGGTCGGTGTCTTCACCGACCGGAAATTAAATTTGTTCGCCCTGGTTTGTGTCTTCACAAACCGGAACGTTTGCCTTTGTTTGTGTATTCACAAATCAAAAATTAATAATTACACATGAAGATATTAATCATAATGGGCACCCGCCCAGAGGCTATTAAATTCGCACCGCTGATCAAATTGCTTGAAAAAGACCCGTTTTTTGATCTGCGTGTATGCATTACCGGTCAACACAAGGAAATGCTTCAGCAGGTATTGGATTTTTTTGAGATCATCCCCAACTACGATTTGAACCTGATGAAGCATAACCAGACTTTATTTGATGTTTCAGCAGCGGCATTAACCGGTATGAAACCGGTATTGGATGATTTTAAACCTGAACTCGTTTTTGTCCAGGGCGATACTACAACAGCATTTATTGGAGCATTGGCTGCGTTTTATGAAAAATGCCCTATCGCACACCTGGAAGCAGGTTTGCGTAGCGGCGATAAATTTTCTCCCTTCCCCGAAGAGGCCAACCGTAAACTGGTTGCAACAATTGCAGATTACCATTTTGCCCCAACAAACCTTGCCAAAACCTCATTGGAAAAAGAAAATATCAAACAGCATGTCTGGATGGTTGGCAATACAGTGGTAGATGCTTTATTGCTTGGACTCGATAACCTGAGAAACCGGAAAATGGATTTCAAAAAAGAATTTGACTATATAGATTTTGCCAGGCCGGTCGTACTGATCACAGCACACAGGAGGGAAAGTTTCGGAAAGCCTTTTGAAGATATTTGTGATGCAATTCTTGATATCAAGCAACGCCATAAAGAGGTGCAGTTTATTTATCCTGTACACTTTAATCCAAATGTGCGTGAAGTAGTGAATAGGAAATTAGCCAATCTGGAAGGAATCTTTTTGATAGAGCCGCTCGATTACCCCAGGCTGATATGGTTAATGGAGAAGTCAACAATTATTCTCACAGATTCCGGTGGCATCCAGGAAGAAGCTCCTGCACTGGGAAAACCAGTACTGGTGATGCGTGATGTAACGGAAAGAGTTGAAGGAATACAGGCAGGAACCGCAAAACTTGTTGGCACTGATAAATTTGTTATTACAACGCATCTTCATGCTTTGCTTGAAAATGAAAATGGAATATATGATCAAATGGCTCAGGCAACAAATCCTTATGGCGATGGTACCACGTCATTAAAAATAATTGAGATATTAAAGCAATTGGATAAATGAAAATTATCATATCACATGATGTAGATCATTTGTATTTAAATGAACATTTTAAAGACAGTTTTCTATTGGGTAATTTTTACAGAAGCCTTAAAAATATAGCACAAGGAAATATTTCTTTGGGTACTTTTTTAAAAAGATTTTCTGCACAGTTGAACAGAGTAAAGGAGTTGCATGAGTTTAATAAACAATCAGGTGTTAAAGAAACTTTCTTTTTTGGTATGCGTAAGGGATTGAATTTATCTTATGATTGGAAGAATACAAAACCATTTATAGATTACCTTCTAAAGGAAAATGTGCTGATAGGTATGCATGGTATGGGTTACAATTCATACGGCCTGTTACAGGAAGAAGCAACGAGGATTAAAACAATGTTGCCCAGGCATTATCCACTCGGAATAAGAAATCATTACCTGCGTATGGATGATAGTACATTGGGGATCATGGAAAAAATTGGATTCCTTTTTGACTCAACCTATTATACTACTGAAAGCGCTAAATATTATGCTGCAGATTCAGCTTTTTTACAAGGTAATATTTGGGAAATCCCTATAAATATTATGGATGCAGGTTTTATTTCAAATAATGAGAAAGATCTGATTGAAATCAAGATAAAGACACTGGCAAAAATTCAGAAAGCGGAAAATAATAATCAACCATTTTTTGTAATCAATTTTCATGACCTCTATTTTTCGGATGCATATCCTGTGTATAAACAATGGTATGAATGGCTGATCTCTTATTTCCTGGAACAAAATTATGAGTTCATTGATTTTATACAGGCTTTACAAATCCTAAATAAGCAACCTTTACATGCGGATCGTCTTAATTAGTAAATACAGCATTCTTCCCCAATTCGGGGCGCCCAACAGGCAGTATTTCATTTCAAAGTATTTATCCCGGCAACCGGATGCTGAAGTTTTATTGATAGGTTCTAAATCTACTTTGGCTCCAGTACCAGATATTAAAGGATTGTATCATTCAGTTTCAGACGGTCATTTAGAAATGGTAACATTAAACGGGCCGGTTGTTGATCCGGGATTTAATTTAAAACGTTTACGAAGCTGGTTTGTGTTTGAGTATAATATTTTTCGATTTAGAAAAAGAATAAGTGCATTTAAACCGGATGTAGTAATTGTTTCCTCATTATCAATCCTAACATTTTTATCAGGTATTTTTTTAAAAAAATGGCTGCACATTCCATTGGTGATAGAAGTGAGGGATATACATCCGCTAACAATCATTGAAGTAGGTAAGAAATCTCCTTATAACCCGGCAATTCTCTTTTTAAAATTGGTAGAAAAATACGGTTATAGAAATGCAGATCTTATTGTAAGCCCCCTTCCGAATGCGGATGAACATATACGGACAATTATAAAAAAACCCTTTCAATTTTATTGGCTGCCGCAGGGTGTTGATCTCAATTTTTATAAACAACCAACGAAAAAAATATCCTTTGATGTTATTAAAAGGGAATCGGGAGATTTTATCATTGGTTATGCCGGTACATTAGGAAAAGCAAATGCGCTGGATGTAATTTTTGAAGCAGCGGTTTCCATTCAAAACACACATCCGCATATTAAATTTTTATTCGTAGGAGACGGCCCATTAAAAGATAATTTCAAAGAAAAATATAAGAATCTGAAGAATATTTATTTCGCCCCGGCAGTTTCTAAAATTGATTTACAGCAGGTATTGGCGAAAGTAGATGTTGTTATTAATACCTGGTTGAATATACCGATCTATAGATTTGGAATAAATCCAAATAAATGGATAGACTATATGTATGCAGCAAAACCAATGCTGGTAGCTTTTAGCGGTAATAAAAGTATCATTGATGAAGTGGGGTGTGGCATTGTTGTTCCTGCAGAAAACACTCAGGCACTCGTAAAAGGGATCATTCAATTCTCTGAAATGCAAGCCGGTGATTTGGTAAAAATGGGACAGCAAGGCAAAAATTATTTAGTCAATAATCTCTCATATGAACATTTAACAGCTGATTATTATAAAAAATTAATTGCACTCCAAAAGAAAACGGGGGTTCTTACTTAATGATATTTCACTGTCACGAATGTTTCATTATAAAGAAAGCGTGAAATGATGAAAAGAATTTTCTAAAAAAATATGTCGGCAATTTTATTTACATAAATCTATGAATCCGGTACTTGAAAATAGTTTGATATTTTTTATTTTGACCATTGCAGCAATTGTCTATTTTAAAATTGCTGCCCATTATAATATCATTGATAAACCCAATGAAAGAAGTTCACATATTGTGCCAACCATCAGGGGAGGTGGGATCCTTTTCTTATTGGCTGCCGTTTTATTTTATTTCTGGAATGAGTATAGTTTTCCATATCTGTTGGCAGCAATGATTGTATCCGGTATCATCAGTTTCATTGATGATATTCGTACAGTAAATAACCGGTTAAAGTTTGCTGTTCATATCTTGTCTGTTTGGCTGATATTCATGGAATGTAACCTGGTAAACACATTAACGCCATTTTATTTAATTATTATTGGAATATTTTTTATCGGAGTTATCAATGCTTATAATTTTATGGATGGCATAAATGGTATTACCGGTTTGTACTCTTTAGCAGTGATCGTACCATTATTTTTAACTGAGGATAATGACACAATCAGATCTTTGGAACGATACAGCATTTTAGGGTTGATTGTGTTTAATTACTTTAATACCCGTAAAAAAGCACGGTGTTTTGCCGGGGATGTTGGCAGCATAAGCCTGGCGATACTGATCGTTTTTTTACTGATCACTCGTATACAACTAACAGGCAGCTTTGTATATATCGGGTTGTTGCTTGTTTATGGTATTGATACGGTTTTTACCATTGCTCAAAGATTATATCAAAGGGAAAACATATTTAAACCACATAGAAAACACCTGTATCAATACTATTGTAACGAAAAAAAGATGCCACATGTTTTGATAAGCAGTGTATATGCGTTATTTCAACTGTTTATTAGTTTGGCAATCGTATATGGATATTTGAATTTTTCATGGCTTCTCATATTATTGATCTTCTTATGTGTTTTTTACTGGATATTGAAAATCCCCCTTATTAAAACTGCTTCTTCATAAGTGCTCACTTCATGGGTTAATCTTATCCCTTTATATGTCTATGCTTTTCAATTTCCCCTCTTTTGAAATAGACAATTATTTCCTTTTATCTTGTTTTTAAATGTAATAGATTATACCGAATATAAACAGTATTTAGTCCAAAGCAACTTTATGTCGGTATAATACCATCTAAGATTTCCACATAGTCCTTTGGACTACTTAGTAAATCAAGATGGTATTAAATATTTACAGTTCGCATATAAGCATATTTATTATATGACGTGAAATACCTATGTCATTTTTCCTGTTTGTATTATTTTTGTAACTACTATTTGACTGTAATTAATACATTATCAATGAGATTGATGAAAGTGTATAACATTATGTAAAAAAAAAATATTATTTTGAAATAACTTAGTATCTTCCAATCTGTTACCCTTTTGAAGAATATAGTCCCCTGAAATCTCAAGTTTAATACCCTACCTTGTTGTGTTTGGTATAATTGGTATCATAAAGAATTAATATTTTTTTGTTTTGTTAAAAGTTTTAATTAAAATACTTTTGCGAAATCTAATAAATTGAAACATGCCTGATAGGTTAATAAATAAATTTGCTCCACGTTGGATTATTTTTTGTTTCGACTTTATAATTATTTCCGGTATTTTCTTATTCTCCTATTTTTTAGTGCGTCGGTTTTTATTAGATTTACCACATTTTATTGATTTTATACCCCAATTATTGACTAATGCATTTATTTTCATTTTTTGCATATTTATTTTCCCCATTTATAAAGGGATCATTCGTTTTTCAGAGATCAATGACATAATTCGCATAATAAAATTTGCCGGTCTTCAATTTGCTTTATGGCTTGTATTGTATACATTATCAAATAATGGTATTATCGTTAAATCAGTGCCGCTTAGCCTGCTTATTATAAATCTCTTTGGAGTGATATTCGCTCTTGTTTCATTTCGATTATTGGTTAAAGAGGTTTATTTTAAAGCTATGTCAAAACGGTCTGTAACAAATAAAGCAATTATCTATGGTGCCGGTTCTATGGGGCAGGTAGCTAAAAAAGTTCTGGAACAAGATATTAAAAACAATACTGTCGTGGTGGGTTTTATTGATGATAGTCCGGCAAAAATCGGTAAAAACCTGGAAGGGTTGCCTATTTACAATGCATCAGGAGAAAAACTGGTTGACATACTAAAAGATAAAGAAATAAATCAGTTGTTTATTGGTATTGATAAGTTGTCTGTTGAACGTAAAATTGCTATTACAGACATTTGTCTTCCGTTGAATATTAAAATGAATGTGATACCTCATGCCAGCCAATGGGCAGGTGGGTTGTTTCAAAATAATCAGGTAAAAGAACTCAATATTGAAGAATTGCTGGAAAGAAATGAGATCGTTTTACCCAATGATATCTTATTGGAAACCTACCGGAATTTTACTGTACTGGTTACCGGTGCTGCAGGTTCCATTGGCAGTGAGATATGCAGGCAACTTGCAAAAGTTCATTTTAAAAAGTTGATTTTATTAGACCAGTCAGAATCTGGTTTATTTGATCTGGAGTATGAACTGAAACATAAAGACAAACGAAACCTTGATTTGCAAATCGAAATAGCATCTGTTCGTGATAAGGCAAGAATGAAGAAAGTTTTTTCAAGTCACAAGCCGGATGTTGTTTTCCATGCGGCAGCATACAAACACGTTCCTTTAATGGAAGTTTTTCCTTGTGAAGCGATTCTTACAAATATTTTTGGGACTAAACTGATTGCAGACCTTTCTCTGGCTTACAATGTGAAAAAATTTGTATTGATCTCTACAGATAAAGCGGTTAATCCTACCAATATTATGGGAGCTACCAAACGTATATCTGAAATGTTTATCCAGGATTTAAGCGATCATGATCATGCGAATTCCAATACTCAATTTATTACTACCAGGTTTGGAAATGTACTTGGCTCAGCAGGCTCTGTGGTGGCAACATTTAAAAAACAAATCAATGAGGGTGGCCCAATAACCATAACCCATCCCGAAATAACCAGGTATTTTATGACGATACCGGAAGCTTCAAAACTAGTTTTGGAGGCCGGAAAAATCGGCAGGTCTGGTGATATTTTATTGTTTGATATGGGTAAACCTGTTAAGATCATGGACCTGGCTACAAAGATGATACAATTGGCAGGGTTAAGGCCAACAGAAGATATTGCCATTGTTCATACACAATTGAGACCCGGAGAGAAAATGTTTGAAGAACTATTTAAAGACTCAGAAGAATTCATAAAAACCGATCATCCCAGAATTTTAAAGGCCAAAAAAAGTGGTAATTTAAATTCAGATTTCACCTCCTTGCTGGAAGATCTGGAGACAGAAGCCTTTTCACATAACAACGAAGTGATTCCTTTCATTTTACGTAAAATGCTTCCGGAATTCAATCCCTATTTATACCTAAATAAAGTAACAGCTAAAACGGTCGAATAACCTTCGATTCCATTTTGTTATTTTATTTTCACGGTTGAAATCCTCACCGACCGAAGCATACTTCCAAGCATACCAAAATTATAGCTGTTCATTTTTTCGATTAATCAACGAATAAGGATCTGATATCTTACCTAATACATTGGTTATAAATATCCTATTACCTTTTCTTGTAAAAAATAAAAATATATATTTAAAAAAGCTTTGATTCTAAAAAATCATTTTCTACTTTTGTTCTACTTACATTATCTCTACCAATACTTCATCCTTACTAAAACCATGTATTTCCAACTATCTGATATAGTAGAAATTATTTTTAGTAAATGTTAATCCGTTATAATCCACTAGATGACACTGCATGCGCAGTTGTTTAATAGCAAGTCTATTTTTCATCTTTATTGAAATTCCATTCAGTTTAAAAAAATTAATTTTTTATGAAAGGAGTTGTGCTATTTGTTAATCTCATACAGCATATAACTACAACCTTTTCAAATTATGTTAATAAAGATAATAATGCGGATTCATTTGTAAACCGTTATAAAAGTAGTTATCACAAAAAAGAAAGAATATGAATACTGAATTTGTACCAACCGAAAATTATATCCGCAATAAAAATGATGTGCACTTTGGTGATACATCTATTGCCATTTCCCCAGCTTATCTTTTATTAACCTATAAACATTACATCATGAAAAAATTATTACACCGCTCTGCATTTTATGCAATCATGTTGTTGTTTGCTTTTTTGTTTTTTGGCAGTGCTGCTAACGCACAATCATGTGCCAGCAACAATATTGGCTTTAACAATAATACAGCTACCAACACATTAACTATTTGTGTTGGCGTAACAGGTACAACGATAGATGGTGCTAACCCAACGGGTTCACAAACCTATACATGGCAGGTATCTTCAACACTAATTACAGGCCCATTTGTCACTGTAACTCCTAATCCGGGTGATGCTGAAGACTGGACAATAAGTTCTACATATTATAATACAGTTGGTACTTATTACTTTAGAAGGGTTATTAGCGGTAATGGCGCTTGTGATGGTAACAGTGATGTGGTAACATTGAATGTTGAATCTCCAACAACTGTAACAGTTACAGGCGGTGGTACTTTTTGTGCTGTCGGCAGTACCACTTTAAATGCATCCAATGGCGGAAGTGGAACAATATATTACCAAGGTACTACTAATAATGGTACATCCACAGCAACCCCTTCTACATCTCAAACAATTAGCACTTCTGGCACATATTACTTTAGGGCAAGGTCGGCTGGTGGTTGCTGGGGTGCTCAGGGAAGTGCAGTAGTAACAATATCTACAAACGCTACTTTATCATTTACTTCAGCTGTTGGTACAGATGCACAAACAAAATGTATCAGTAATGCGATAACAAATATTACTTATCTTGTTGGTGGTGGAGGAACAGGTGCAACTGTATCGGGTTTACCGGCTGGTGTAACAGGTAACTACAATAGTGGAACAAAAGTATTTACGATCAGTGGTTCACCAACAGCAGCAGGTTCTTTCAGTTTTACTGTTAATACAACAGGCCCGTGTACCAATACTTCATTGGGAGGAACCATTGATGTTATTGCAAATGCAACGATTAGTTTAACATCTGCTGTTGGTACAAACATTCAAACCAGGTGTTCTAATATAGCCATAACAGATATTACCTATTCAATCGGCGGTACAGGAACAGGTGCTTTTGTTACCGGTCTTCCTTCAGGTATCACCGGTTTATATAATGCAGGGATTTTTACCATTTCCGGTGCAGCAACAGTAGTAATTTCTGGTGTTTTCCCTTATACGGTAACTACTTCTGGTCCATGTGGAACACCTAATTTAACAGGAACACTTACTATAAATGCTTTACCTGCAACAACAGGTGTTACTGTTTGCCTGGGGGGAAGCGGTTCTTTAACTTCATCTTTTGTGTGTACTTCAGGAGCTGATCAATCAAGTGGTCCAAGAAATGCAGGAGCAGGTGCTAATAATACTGGTATTGGAACAGGGGTATGGACAAATACCGGAAATATTACAACAGCCGGATCTCCTTATGCAAGTCAGAATCTTGCAGCTGGTGCAACTACAAATTATCTTGTTGCTACAAATTATGGTTTTTCCATTCCGGTTAATGCAACCATCAAAGGAATAACAGCTGTGGTTAGACGCCAAATTGTTACTACTACTAATATGTTTGATAATAATATTCGTATCGTTAAGGCCGGAGCAATTACCGGTTCTAACCTGGCAAGTGGAACAGCATGGCCAAACAGTTTTGGAACAGCAACTTATGGAAGTGCAACAAACCTGTGGGGTACCACATGGACTCCTGCAGATATCAATGCTTCCAATTTTGGTTGGGCTATTTCAGGAACAAGTGGTTCTGGTAGTACCAGGCTTGCAGAGGTTGATTATATGCAGATCACAGTTACTTTCGCATTGCCAGGAACACTGAACTGGTATACTGCATCATCAGGTGGTTTCTTATTAGGTTCAGGTTCACCATTTAACCCGGTGGGTGTTGTTAATTCAACATTGGCAAATACAAATACGGCCGGTACTACAACATTCTATGCAGAATGTTCAACAGCTCCCGGTTGCCGTATGCCAACAGATTTTATTGTCACCGCCGGTTCAACCATTGATCTTACTTCAGGGATTGGCTCAGATGTACAGACCGTTTGTGTGAATAATGCAATCACAGATATTACTTATGCTATCGGAAACGGTGGAACAAATGCTAACGTAACAGATTTACCAGCCGGTGTAACAGGTTCTTATAATGCGGGAACACTTACAATAAGCGGTACACCAACTGTAGCCGGAACATTTGTTTATACAGTCACTTCTGTAGCTCCGTGTCCGGTTTCTGTAACGGGTACAATATCAGTTTCTGCTGATGCAACCATTTCTTTAACATCTGCACCGGCTACTGCTGCTCAGACAAAATGTATCAATACAGCAATTACAAATATTACGTATACCATCGGTGCAAGCGGAACAGGTGCATCAGTAACAGGTTTGCCAACAGGGGTAACCGGTAATTACAATGCAGGTGTGTTTACGATCAGTGGTGTTGCCACACAATCGGGTAGCTTTATTTATACTGTTACAACAACAGGCCCATGTGGAAACAATTCACTGGGTGGAACGATCGATATTAATCCTGATGCAACGATCATTTTATCATCTGCTGTTGGAACAGATGCGCAAACCATTTGTAATAGTTCGGCAATTACGCCTATCAGTTATATCGTTGGTGGAAGTGCTACCGGAGCAGGCGTAACCGGTTTGCCGGCAGGTTTAACAAGTTCGTATAATGCAGGCGTATTTACTATCGTTGGTACAACTACAGCTTCTGCAGGTACTTATAACTATGTTGTAACCACTACCGGAACCTGTGTTCAAACAGTTGCAAAT
>JANOPU010000239.1:0-3630 GCA_031422055.1 Ferruginibacter sp. | reverse complement strand
TGCTTGATTTTTTGATCTCTCCATAGTTCACTATGATTTCGCCCAAAAAATCTGCCCAAATACCCGTCTTCATTGCCTTTTTTCCTCTCATTACTATTTCAACTGCAAAATCCGGGTTAAAAAAATTGCAAATGTTGAAACTAATGATCCTTACGATAATAAAACTGGAGTAGATTTAATAAATGCTCCGATATTTTTTTATTATTTACTAATTCATACATTGATCAAATAATCAAACAAACTTGTTTGTGTTGGAATATTTAGTTTTTTTCGCAAACGATACCTGCTGATTTCAACTCCTCTCACTGAAATATTCATTAATTGTGCAATTTCTTTTGTTGAAAGGTTCATGCGTAAGTAAGCAGATAGTTTAAGCTCATTGGGTGATATGCTTGGATGTTTTTCCTTCAGTGCAGTTAAAAAATCACTGTGTACTTTATCAAAATGTATGGCAAAATGTTCCCATTCTTTATCCATTTTATCATCATCATTGAGTGTTTTGATCATCTTCTTTAATTCAGCAATAGCTTGCGGATTGTCAAGCCCTTTCATTACTTGCGTTAATTCACTTTTACTTTTTGATAATAATTCTCCTTTCTTAACAAGGTGCATGGCCGAAGATGCCAGCTCTGAATTCTTAAAATTTATCTCGGCTTCCAGTTTTTCATTTCTCATGGCAACCAATTCACTTTCAGTTTTGTTTAATTCAAGTTCATGAATATATAATAGTCTTTTTTGTTCTTCTTCATATTTTACCTGCTGCGTTATGAATTTTTTCTTTTGCCATCTGTAAAATGTATAAAGACTTGTAAAAATCATAATGATAAATAACAGGCTTGCCCATTTTGTTTGGTACCAGGGAGGAAGAATTGTAAATGAGTAAAAGGTTATTGCAGACTCACTTCCAAGGTTATTTCTTACTTTAATTTCAAAACTATATTTGCCTGCCGGTAAATTGGTGTATTCTTTTTCAGTTCGTTTTGTCCATTCCGACCAGGTTTTTTCAAAACCTTTTAATCTATGACTATATTCAAGATTTGACTGATAACCAAAAAGAGATGAAGAAAATTCAAATTGTATGGTTTTCCATTCATTATTTATCAGCCGAATATTATCAGCATCCTGAATCTGCATTTGATTTGAATCTAAAAAGTATCCTCCAAATAATAGGCTATCATATTTGTTAATAATTCTTACTGTTCTGATATGCAAATTCAGGTTTAGTATTGTTTGTTTATACTTCTCATAATTAATGTGGTAGAATCCGTTTTCACCGCCTAAAAAAATATTTTTTTCATTAACGGGATAAATAAATTCAAATCCGCTTAATAATTTATTGTTTAATTCAGGAAAGTAAATATTTGCGGGTTCTTTGCCGGACATATCAACAACACCCAGTTTTTTTTCATGTATGAACCAGATGTTCCCGGATAAATCTTCTTTTAGGTAACGGATACTTTGATCGCCTAATAATTTTTTGTAATTGGGGGAAGATTCAAAATTATCTTTTTGGCGGTTGTAAATATAGATACCCTTTTCAGTGGCAAATACTACTTCATTTTTAATTTTATAAACGTGGTTATTTAGTAAAGAGGGGAGACCATTTTTATCAGAGTAGGTATATGTTTTGTATGATCCGTCACTAAGTTTAATAATTTTGTAAACACCTAGATAAGGATGTGATACCCAAATTTCATCACTATTGTCAATAGCAATAAATCTCGAAGATTCATTAAAGTTGGATATCTGAAGTGATTGTTTGAACTGGCCATCAACAAAATTGAACAAGAACAATCCTTTGTAATTACCTGCTACAATTTGCTGTGAGGGAAATGTAGTTGTCATTGGTACAAAATTCCAAAAACCTGAATTTGAAGAAATCGGTAATGCTGTATTTCCTTTTATTACAAATGCACCTTCATGATGCCCCATAAGCAACTGGTTATTGATTTCAGATAATCCCCAGGTTTGCCCTTTTGAATTATTTACCTGGACGAAATTCCCTTTACTGAAGCTTAGATCTACCATCGGTTGTAGTGCTGTGTTGTATAACCCATTTGAAGTTCCTAAAAATAAACGATTGTCAAAAATGATGGCTGTATATCCTGAACCATTTTGTAAAAAGGGATTGAGTTGTTTAATAGAACTGTTATAAGTTATTAAGTCAATACCATTGTCAAGGCCAAGCCATAAATTACCCTGATTGTCTAAAAAAACACTTAGAACATTGTTATTTTGAAGGCCCTCCGTCCTTGAAAAACTTTGAATGATATTTCCTTTATGGTCGGTAATATACAAGCCACTATTGTTTGAAGCTAAAGCGATCCATTCTGCATTTACAACTGTTGCAGCGTAAATCCTTTCATTTTCAAATAATTGGTTATTGGGGCTTTGCTGTTTTGAAATGCCTGTTTTTGAAAGCACATAAAAACCTCTTTTTAAAGTAGTGATCAATGCACTGTCCTTTGTTATTGGTAATATTCCTGTTACAGGTTCATTAACCGGGAGATCATTTTTCACAAATAAAGGAATCCAGTCTGCATTTTCAAAACGCATTAATCCAGTTTTATGATCATGTGCATACAGGTAATCGTTGCAAATATTCAAGTATGACCATTCTGATGGGGCATTAAAAACGGCTATCGTTTGGTTGGTTAATTTGAAGATTTTATTCGTTGAGCGAAAAAATATGTTCTTATTATAGGGCACTATATCCCAAACATCTCCAAAAGATCTGTCTTTCTCAGGAATGAATTGTGTTACGGAATGATATTGTAGCCTTCCATTTGAAGCCGGAGAAAAATATCCTAGTTCATCCTGGCCGCCAACGTAAATTTTATTATCTGATCCAATCGCAACTGATCTTACGATTGTCTTGTTTGGCAATGAATAGATATTCCAGTATTTTCCATCAAAAGAAAGCAACCCCTCATTATTGGCAATGTAAACAATTCCGTTTTTATCTTGTTTTATATCCCAGTTTTGTAACCCTGCACTATATGACTGTTTGCCGTAATTAATCACATCGGGAAGTCCAATAGTATTCTGACTATATACTGTCAGCGGTAAAAATATCAGCAGGAGTAAATTTTTCATGTCCCAGGCAGAAATTGTATTGTGAAGGTATATAAAATTGTGTGATGTAGTAATGAAGTAGTATAAATAGCCTTAAAATCAATTAATTAAAAAATTTGATGTAGTAATGATGTGGCTATTTTTATTGAAACAGTTGTGGCTGAACATATATTTACACACGAATTTTACCAAATTTTCTCTCAGTTAAAATAATTGCTATATGAAATTAAAAATTGCATTGCTATGTCTTGGCATTTTTTTCGGGAGCTTTATTCATCGGGCACTTGCCCAAAACGTTCCAGTTTCCGGAACTGTAAGAAACAGTTCTACAGGTCAACCTATGGTGGGTGTTTCAGTATCAGTTGAAGGAACTTCACAAACGGCCGTTACAGACTCAAAGGGAAACTTCACAATTTCCGTTCAAAAAGGAGCAAAATTGTTGATCACTAATGCTTCAATGCTGCCTATCCGTTATGAAGTAAAAAATACAACAGATGTTATTGAAATTCAGATGGAAGAAGCTAACAAAAGTTTGAATGAAGTAGTCGTTGTTGG
>JANOPU010000238.1:0-16678 GCA_031422055.1 Ferruginibacter sp. | reverse complement strand
AAGCATTTCATTAAATGAGGCGAGATCAGCTTTTTTATCATAATATTCAACAAGGTATTCATATACATCTAGGTATCCAGGGCCAGCTACATTAGCATCTACCAATCTTCTGTAATATGGAATTGCCTCATCTTCTTTTTTTGCCTGTGTAGCTGCAATAGCAGTATTTAATGTTAAAGCTGTATCTAAATTGTTTAAAGTTACCTGTGAATATGTATACTTTTTACCAATAATAAACTCCTCAACTTCCAGGGCTTTCTTAAAAGCATTGTAAGCATCAGAATAGTTTTTATTGTTGAAAAAATTTGCACCCAGATCGTAAAAACTAAAGTAAAGATCCAGGTAAGAACCATAGCTTTCAAGTTTCATTCTTACATCTTTTGGGTCAAGTTGCTGGTATTTTTTTAAAGCTTCGTACGCTGTAATTTTAAGATCATACGCTTCTGATTCGGGGATTGTTTTTTCATAAGAAAGTGAATTGTATATTCTTCCTTTAAAATACCAGCCATCCGGTTTTGTACTATTATTTGCATCTGTAAGGTATTTGTCTATAGCTGTTTTAGCTCCGGTATAATTTTTCTTGTCCATCATATCGTTAATATCATCCAGTGATTGAGCCTGAATGATTACGATTGAAAAAAGGGAACACATTAAAATAAAAATTTTCTTCATATTTATCATTTTTTGATAGTTAAAGATATTTGATTTGTAAGACTATTTGCTATTTTAACCCATTTTTTCACAAATCATTCAGGCTTTGATTTTCTTAAACAGGCTTAGAATTTTTATGACTGTTTACGGTTTAGAATCTTACTTTTACCAATTATTTAGAAATTTGATCAGCCAGGCAACCATACAACAGATTTTAAGCCGTATTGATATCATTGAGATCATTGGTTCATTTGTAAAACTTAAAAAAAGGGGAGCAAATTACCTGGGCCTATGCCCTTTTCACAATGAAAAAAGCCCATCATTTACTGTATCTCCCGTAAAAGAAATTTACAAATGTTTTGGCTGTGGTAAAAGTGGAAATTCTATTGGGTTTTTAATGGAACAGGAAAAATACAGTTATACCGAAGCTTTAAGATGGCTTGCCAATAAATATAATGTAACGATTGAAGAAACTGAAACAAGTCCGGAATTTAAGATATTGCAACAGGCTGCAGATAGTTTGTATATCATAAATAGTTTTGGGCAATCCTTTTTTTCTGATAAGCTGTTCAATTCTGAAGAAGGCCGGGATATAGCCCTCAGTTATCTAAAACAACGAGGGTTCCGGGAAGAGATCATCCGTAAATTTCAATTAGGATTTAATCCAGCCGCCCGGGATGAATTTACACAAGCTGCTTTAGACGCACAATATAATAAAGAGTATTTATTGAAAAGTGGATTGATAGTTCAAAGGGATGATAAGCTAATGGACAATTATAGAGGGAGGATCATTTTTCCTGTGCACAACCAAAGCGGAAAAATTCTTGGTTTTGGTGCAAGGATCATAAAAACAAATGATAAAGCACCTAAATATATTAACACACCTGAAAACGAATTGTATGTAAAAAGTAAGATATTATATGGATCTTATTTTGCCCGTATGGCTATTGATAAAGCAGATGAATGCTTGTTGGTAGAAGGTTATACGGATGTGGTAAGTCTGCACCAGGCCGGAATTGAAAATGTGGTTGCCAGTGGAGGAACTTCATTAACGGCAGATCAATTAAGACTAATAAAAAAATACACCACAAATCTCACGATCATTTATGACGGGGATAGTGCCGGCATCAAGGCAGCTCTACGTGGGCTTGATCTTGCATTGGAAGAAAGCCTGCATGTAAAATTAGTACTCATACCTGACAAAGAAGACCCTGACAGTTATGTAAACAAACTTGGAGCTGACGCATTTAAAAAATTCGTTGCAGAAAACAGAAAAGATTTCATATTATTTCAACTGGATGTTGCATTAAAGGATGCCGGAAATGACAGTTCTAAAAAAGCCGTTATCGTAAACCAGATTGCAGAAACCATTTCTAAAATAAATAAAACGGAAGAATTTACCCGGAGACAGGATTATATTAAGCAGGTTTCTGAGATATTAAAAATTGAAGAATCCGGACTGAATGCATTGGTGAATAAATTCATACGAGATAAAGTTTCAAAAGATGAATCAAGGATCGTTAATCCGGCTTTAGTGACAAATGAAACTATTACCAATACAGACGATGGAGATATTCTGAATTTAATTAATAAAGATGAAATGCAGGAACAGGCAATGGTAAGAAGTCTGATTGAATTTGGAATGAAACAATGGGATACAGACACAACAGTTGCAGATTTTGTTTTTAGTCAGATCGAAGAAAATGAATTGGATAAAATGATCGACAATAAAACGCTTATTATTATCATTGAGATGTATAAAAAATGGTATAATGAGGGATTGGAACCTACTGCCAAGAATTTTTTATATCATGAAGATCAGCAACTGCATAGTTTTGTGATCAATATCATGGATGTGAATACAGAAATAAGCCCAAACTGGAAAGAACATTACGAAGGTCATATACCAACACGTGAAGACCTTTTTAAAGAAGAGGTTTTGTCAACATTGAATTACCTTAAGTTGCGAAAAATAAAACGAATGATTGGTGAAAATCAGGCAGACCTTGAGAAAGCTACTAAACCCGAAGAACAAATTATTTTTCTTCAAATGCACCAATATTTAAAACAAATGGAAATAGAACTTACCCGTGAAGTAGGAACAGTGATTTATAAATAATTATTGGGAGTGTAAACTGAACTGTGTCATCGTTCTTCCAATACCGATGCGAGCCTTTTTGTTCTTGTTTCATTTTTTTTTGCATCAGAAACCCATTCTACATATTCTTTTTTCTTTGTTACTGATAGGTTTTCGAATAAAATACCAGCATCTTTATTTTTTCTGAATTACGATACAAATTCTTCCGTAATAAGTACTCCTTTTGGTTTTTTAACTGAAAATTTTGTTTGTTGAATAGATGTTGATCCGTTTCTGTTGGTATCAGGTATTTTTAGCTTCTTAAAATGTATAGCACTCCAGGTATTATCCAGGGCAAGCAGGCTTACCGTTTCAAATCCCATAGATGATATCATTTCCCAGTTGCAATCCCTGCATAAGTCACTTGCTATCTTGGATGCTAACTTTGGATAAGCAATCCATAATTTGGCATCTTCATGTAGCGCAGGTATAACATCATTCAAAATTCCGGTTAACTGACTCCTGCTTATAGCAAACACAAGTGCCAGATCAATTCGCCTTGTTCTTAATAATGGAGTAACACTTTTGGCAAAGTTTAACTTGATGAATTGCTTTTCGATTGAAGAAGGAAGACCCTGTATTAAAATGTTTTTTTCGTTTGTTAACTGCAATTTTTCCAACACTGTTTGAAGAGCCATAAGTAATGGTATATTATGTGATAAAAACAGTTACTTCAATAAAACGAGTCTTCAATTCCTATATTTAGGGTAAGGATCGAAATAGAAGTAAAGGGTTATTGAGACTGCAAATTTACTGATTCTGAACGTTACATACTAATAATTGAAAAAAAAACTCTGTGTTTATACAGAGTTTTATGTTATTATTAATTAATTCTATTTATTACTTGCTGTTAACCGGCTTGTAGTAACTTAAAGCTTCGTCCATGTAGCTTTGTAATTTTGCTATCCTGTTTTCATCCGAAGGATGAGTTGCCAGCCATTCCGCGGCATTTTTTTTGCCACCTGCAGCTGACATTCGTTGCCAAAAAGGAATAGCTTCTCTTGGATTATAACCCGACATTGCGGAAAATATCAGTCCAAAATGATCCGATTCGTATTCCTGGTTTCTTGAATTTGGCAACAATACAGCTACCTGTGCTGTAGGAGCAAATACATTGTTGAAAATTGAATTGGCTTTTTGGTTATTTTGAGTAAATATATTACCAACTATTTCAAGGCCCTGAGCAGCAGCTAATTGACTCATTCTTTCATTTCCATGATGTGCCACCGCATGGGTAATTTCATGTCCAAGTACTACTGCTAAAGCTGCTTCATTTTGAGTTATTGGTAATAGACCTGTGTATACAACAACTTTACCACCCGGCATACACCATGCATTCACTTCTTTATTGTCTACCAGATTAAATTCCCACTTATACCCTTCCAGTTCCTGGCTTAATCCTTTTTGACCATAATAATTAGTAATAGCCTGAGCAATCCTGGTTCCAACACGTTTTACCATTTCGGCATCTTTATTCGTATTCTGGTTTACAACTTTATTTTCGCTAAGGAATGACTGATACTGAGAAATTGCAGCTTGCTGTAAAGTTGATTCCTGAAAAAGAGCCAGTTGTTTACGGCCGGTAACAGAATTCGTTGTACATCCAATATAAAAAGAGACCATTGATATTAGGAGTAGTATTTTTTTCATAGTCTATGCGTTTGATTGATTCATTAAAAACAATAGGCAATAGGCGTACCAACTTTAGTAAAAGTCCAATAAAAATGAAAATGATTGGTTAATCTTCAGAAAGTCAGGATTTTTTTTTGTCGCGGTGTTTCATGATAGGTATACGGCTTTCAACGCCTCTTAAAATTCTGCCAATATTTTTCTGGTGGGTAATCAAAACCATGAATGCTACAAGTAATGCAAATATCCTGTACATGATCTCATGTTCATTCCATATCCACAAAACGGATACAGGTAACATAAGAGCACCTAATATAGAGCTTAATGAAACATACCTGGTAAGAAATAAAACCAGTAAAAAAACACCAACACAACTTATTGCAATAACTGGTTGAACAGCTAGTATCATTCCGAAAAGTGTTGCTACTCCTTTGCCTCCTTTGAATTGGGCAAATATGGGGAAAACATGTCCAATTACAGCGGCAAGTCCCAAGCCGATCATAAAATTAGTGCGTTGCAGTTCATTGCTCAAATAGTGAGGAATAAAATTAAAGAGTGCCACAGCAGTAATGCCTTTAAGTATATCGAAGACCATTACAATCGTCCCATATTTAGATCCTAAAACCCTGAAAGTATTGGTGGCGCCCATATTTCCACTACCGTAGTCGCGGATATCTATGCCGAAATATTTTCTGCTAATGATCAGAGCAGTTGGAATTGATCCCAGCAAATAAGCAATAATGATAAGAATCAATTCTTTCATCTAGTTTCTTTAGAACGTTGAAGTATGCAAATGTACATCATAAACATGAAATTTAACCTTAAAGTAATACACAAATGCTGATAACAAACTAAATATGACTATTTGTTGCCAGAATAGCTATCCAGCCATTTTTGTAGTAAACACCCAATATATCAATATTGGCAACTTTTAATGCCGTTGTTATGATCGATTCATCTTGTAACAGCATTCCGCTTAAAAGAATTATAGAACCTGTTTCTATGGCATTCTTGATAGCAGCAATGTTATCAACGATAATATTCAGGTTTATATTGGCTAAAATGACAGATACTTTTTCTGAAACTGAAATAGTCTCTGCTTTTTGTAAAGTGATTCGGTTACAATGATTGGTAATAAAATTCTCCCCTGCATTATTTATGCTCCAGTCATCATTATCAATAGCGATGATATTTTCCGCCCCCATTTTTTCAGCCAATATTGCTAAAACACCTGTTCCTGTTCCAAAATCAATCACTTTTTTATCCTTAAAATCGATCAGGCTCATTTGTTCTATCATCAAGTATGTTGTTGCATGATGACCAGTGCCAAAACTCATTTTTGGGGTAATGATAATATCATGCTTTGAAACATCATCAGCAGCGTGAAAATCTGCTCTTAAATAAACAAACGGATTTTCTGATTCGGGATACATAATAGTTACAGGTTCAAAACCAGCTTCCCATTTTTCATTCCAGTTAATTTCTTCAATAACAGATCTTGAAAATTTTACATCACTTGTTGAAATAACTGACATAAAAAGAGTTTCATTCAACTCATTAGTTTTGATGAATGCTTTTAAAGAATTACTTGTTTCCTCAAATCCGGTAAAACCAATATCATTGAGTAAAGCAATGAGGATACTTATTTTTTCTTCCATTAAGTTTTCAAAATAGAACTGGTAATATTTCATAAAAAAGAAAAGCTGCAGAAACAAAAATTGTTGCTGCAGCTTAAATATTATTTCGGTTAGTTAATTGTTTTCTCCCTGTGGTTTTTGCTGAGCTTCAGGCTTTGGCATCAAAACTTTTCTGCTTAGTTTGAATTTTCCGGTACGTGGATCTACATCAAGTAGTTTCACTTTTACTTTATCACCTTCCTTAAAGATACCTTCCATAGTTTCAAGTCGCTTCCAGCTAATTTCACTGATGTGGAGCAATCCTTCTTTTTTTGGTAAGAATTCAACGAAGGCACCAAATTCCTTGATACTTTTTACAGTGCCTTCATACGTGTCTCCAATAACTGGAGTAGCTACTAATCCGTTGATCCATGCCAGGGCTCTGTCAAGACCGGCTTTCTCTTTTGAAAATATGCTTACTTCACCTGCATTGTTCACTTCTTCAATATTGATAGTTGCACCTGTTTCACGTTGTATTTCCTGTATCACTTTACCCCCTGGCCCTATAACTGCTCCGATATATTCCTTATCAATAGTGATCTTAACCATACGGGGTGCATGAGGTTTAACATCTGCTCTGGCTTCATTCATGGTTGCATACATTGCATCAAGGATGTGTAAACGTCCTTTACGTGCCTGTGCCAATGCGCTTCTCATGATATCCATGCTTAAACCATCAACTTTTATATCCATTTGTACACCACAGATACCATCTTTTGTACCGGTAACTTTAAAATCCATGTCACCTAAATGATCTTCATCACCAAGAATATCTGTAAGAACAGCGTACTTATCTTCTTTTTTAATTAATCCCATGGCAACGCCACTTACATGCTTTTTAAGCGGCACACCGGCATCCATTAATGCTAGTGAACCTGCACAAACGGTGGCCATTGAAGAAGACCCGTTGCTTTCCAAAATATCACTTACAACTCTTACGGTATAAGGATATTCTGAACCCGGCATCATTTTCTTTAGTGAACGCATGGCAAGGTTACCATGACCAACTTCCCTGCGGCCTACTCCACGCATCATTTTAACTTCACCGGTTGAGAATGGAGGAAAATTATAGTGTAAAATGAATTTTGTATAATCTGATTTGTGTGCACTTTCAACCAATAATTCATCTAAAGGTGTTCCTAAAGTAACTGTTGTAAGTGATTGTGTTTCACCTCTTGTAAATAAAGCAGAACCGTGAGGTGTTGGTAAGATATCGGTTTCCATGGTTAATTGCCTGATATCTTCTGTACCACGTCCGTCTAATCTTTTGCGATCGTTCAAGATCATATCTCTTACAACATAATATTGTAATTCGCCAAAATAATGTCCTACTAATTTGGCATCAGCTTCAGGCAATTCTTCTCCAAGAAATTCTTTAACTTCTTTCTTTAGCGCATCGTATGCATTTGAGCGCTCATGTTTAGCAGATGCTGATGCAGAAATTGAATACATTTTATCTTTTGCAAATGCAGTGATCTTTTCGTTTAATTCCTCATTGCGATAAGGTTTGGTATAATCTCTTTTGGTTTGGCTACCAACCAGGTCTCTTAGATCTTCCTGCGCTTTAACTTGTATTTTAATGGCTTCATGGCCTAATTCAATTGCTTTGATCAAATCTTCCTCCTGGCACTCGTTGCTTTCTCCTTCAACCATCATGATATTCTTGTTGGTAGAAGCAATCAGAAATTCCATATCAGATAAGGCTAATTGAGAACGCGTTGGATTAATGATCATTTCTCCATTAACACGGGCAATTCTTACTTCAGAAATGATCTCCTGGATAGGAATGTCTGAAACAGCTAAAGCAGCAGAAGCAGCCAGGCAGGCCAGTGAATCGGGCATTACTTCATCATCAGATGAAATCAAGGATACCAATACCTGTACATCGCACAAATAATCTTCCGGAAATAAGGGTCTTAAAGCCCTGTCAATTAAACGGGAGGTTAAGATCTCATAATCATTTAAACGAGCTTCTCTTTTGAAGAATGAACCCGGAATACGACCGGCAGAGCCAAATTTTTCCTGATAATCTACCGATAACGGGAAAAATGACTGTCCTTCCCTTGGTTCTTTATTGGCAACAACGGTTGCTAGTAGAATACAATTGCCCTGACGAACTGTAACTGCTCCATCGGCCTGACGGGCCATTTTGCCTGTCTCGATCGTTACCATACGGCCACCGCCTATATCGAACGTAACTGATTTTGGTTGTAATGCTGACATATGTAATGTTTTTTCTAACAGGAGAACCTGTTAACATGAATAGTTTGTACGTATAAAGAATAATTCCCAACGGCAAAAAACTGTTGGGAATGTTCAAATTACATACATGAATAAATTATTTACGGAGACCTAATTTTTCAATCAAAGCCCTGTAACCGGTAAGGTCGTGCTTGCTCAGGTAGGTTAATAAACGTTTGCGTTTACCTACCATCTGCATCAAACCCCTCTGTGAAGAGAAATCTTTTTTATTACCTTTAAGGTGATTTGAAATGTGATTGATACGCTCTGTAAGCAGCGCTATCTGGCCTTCAATTGACCCTGTGTTGGAGGGTTTACCTCCAAAATTTGCGAAAATGTTTGCTTTTTTTTCGATTGTTAAATACGGCATCTCTTTGTTTTTTTTAAAACCTGTGTTTTAATTTCTTTTATAATGGCTGCAAAAGTAACGCAAAAAATTCGAAATTCAGGCAGATCTGTTGTTTTTTTATATAAGAGAGCCATCAACTGTTTTTTGTATACAAGATCAAAGAAAAAGGATGTTTAAAAAAGCATTCCTATTCATTCAAAAAATATAGAATACGCCTGTACAATAAAAATCCCTTTATTTGCCTTAAAAACAAGGTTTTGCCAACAATCTATTTTACAGTTACCAATGATCTTTCATATGACCAGCGAATGATTCGTATTTGTACATCACTGGCTTGTGATGGATATGATGTTTATTTGGTTGGCAGGAAAAAAGCTGATTCGGTGCCACTCTTCAAACAGCATTACAAACAAAAAAGACTGAATTGCTGGTTTGAAAAAGGAAAAAAATTCTATATTGAATATAATATCCGGCTTTTCATTTTTTTGATGTTAAAAAAAATGGATGCCATTTGTGCTATTGACCTGGATACGATTCTCCCTTGTTATTATATTTCGAAACTTAAACATATTAAAAGAGTTTACGATGCACATGAGTATTTCTCACAGCAAAAGGAAATCATATCAAGACCGGCAATTTATAGAATATGGCATAGGATAGAAAAAAGATATTTGCCAAAATTTTCTAAAGGTTACACTGTTGGTGTATGCATCTGTAATGAATTTAAGAAATTATACGGTGTCGATTATGAAGTGATACGAAATGTTCCTTTACTCAAAAAAAATACGGAAAATATTTCGACAAACGGGAATGAGAAAATTATTTTATATCAGGGTGCAGTCAATGAAGCAAGGGGGCTGGAATTTCTCATTCCGGCAATGAAGAATATACATGCGGTATTGCATATATATGGTGATGGAAATTTCATGGATCAAACCCGTTTACTTATCCAGGTAAACAATTTAAAGGGTAAAGTGTTAATTATGGGTATGTTGGTGCCTTCAAAACTGGAAGCTATTACCAGCGAGGCTTACATCGGAATTAATTTTATTGAGAACAACGGGTTGAATCAATATTTTTCATTGGCGAATAAATTCTTTGATTTTATTCATGCAGGAATTCCACAGGTAACGATGCAGTTTCCGGAATATGAAAAAGTAAATAACGAATATAACGTAGCATTGTTAATCAATGACCTGAAATCAACTGCAATTGAGCATGCGATCAATACATTACTAAACGATAAAACAATATATTGTGATCTGCAACAAAATTGCCTTAAAGCCAGAAAAGTATTGAACTGGCAACTGGAAGAAATAAAATTACTAGCTTTTTATAAAAGATTATTTGGATAAGCATTTACATATTGTGACGCATGATATTCCCTGGCCCGCTGATTATGGTGGTGTAGTAGATCTGTACTACAAAATAAGATCATTGCATGCATTGAACGTAAAAATTCATCTCCATTGTTTTTTCGGTAAACGCAGGACAGAACAGGATGAGCTTTTAAAATACTGCGAAAGTGTTCAATACTATGCAAGGAAAAAATATATGCCGGGAGTTTCCTTTACGATACCCTATATCGTAAAATCGAGGAGTGATATGACTTTATTGAAAAATCTTCAAAAAGACGATCATCCTGTGTTAATGGAAGGGATACATTGTACCTATTTATTAAAAAAAGGATTATTGAATAATAGGAAAATTTTTGTGAGGCTGCATAATGTTGAATACAAATATTACCGTCAACTTGCAAAACATGAAACCAATATTTTTAAAAAAATATATTTTCTGAACGAAAGTTTTTTACTAAAAAATTATGAAAGATCCATTGCCAATAAAGCAACTTTCTGGCCGGTAAGCACAGACGATACTGATTTCTATAAAAAGAAATTTCATGCACATAAAATAAATTTTTTACCGGTTTTTTTACCGTGGAAAGAAGTAAGCTCCCAATCCGGCAAAGGTTACTTTTGTTTATACCATGGCAACCTGTCAATCAGTGAAAATGAAAAGGCTGCTGAGTGGTTACTAAACAATGTTTTCAATACACTGGAAATTCCCTTTGTAATAGCCGGAAAGAATCCTTCCCTTCCTTTGCAAACACTGGCACACACTTATTCTCATACCTGTATTGTTGTTAATCCCTCTGAGTCGGAATTGCAGGACCTCATTAAAAAAGTTCAGATAAATATATTGCCCTCTTTCAATAAAACAGGAATAAAGCTGAAGTTATTAAATGCTTTATATAATGGCAAACATTGTTTGGTAAATAAAGCAGGTAAAGAAGGTGCTTTGGTAAATGATCTTTGCCATGTTGCAGAAACTGCTGAAGAATTCAAATTAAAGATCGTAAGATTATTTGATCAGAATTTTACAGAACAGGAAATAAAAGAAAGGCAAGACCGGTTGGCAGCCATATATGATAATGAAAAAAATGCCCGCCAGCTTATTGCATGGATATACTAGCGTTATCCCAAACTTTACCTCTTTCTGTTTTGATTGTCCTTGCAGGGAATTTATTTATAACCATATAATCATGGGTAGCCATAACAATAGTAGTGTTATAATCTTTGCAGATGTGAAACAGCAATTGCATGATCTCATCACTGGTTTCCGGATCCAGATTTCCGGTAGGTTCATCGGCCAAAATTAATTTAGGCGAATTTAATAAAGCCCTTGCTACATCAATACGTTGTTGTTCTCCGCCACTCAACTCAAAAGGCATTTTAAACCCTTTACTCTTCAGCCCTACTTTATCTAGTACATCATTAATTTTTTCATCCATCAGTTTTTCATCTTTCCATCCGGTTGCTTTTAAAACAAATTTCAGATTTTCAATTACATTCCTATCTGTGAGCAATTGAAAATCCTGAAAAACCACTCCTAAATTTCTGCGAAGGAATGGAACCGTTTTCCAGGTGAGCTCACGTAGATTATGACCTGCAACAGTACCTTGTCCTTCCTTTAAATCCAGATCTCCATATAATGTTTTCAATAAACTGCTTTTACCTGTACCGGTTTTTCCAACCAGGTAAACAAATTCACCTTTTTCAACATTGATATTAACATCACTTAAAATAAGGCTATTGCTCTGGTATATATTTACATTCTTAAGTTCTATTATTGACTGGGGCATGTTTGGTTTATTTGTTTATTTGTTTATTTGTTTATCGGGTGATTAGCAAATTTAATCGTTTGTATGAGTGATGAAAATTATTTTTAATGCGAAACAGTAAATGATTCGTTAATAAATGATCTCTTCATCTTTCAATCTAATAATCAACTCTTTCTTCTCACCTGCTTCTACCCTGCCGATAACCTGTGAATCGATATTAAATTGCCTGGCAGTTTGAATCATGATATCAGCATCAGATGCGTCGCAATAAATCTCCATTCTGCAACCCATATTAAACACTTCATACATTTCTTTGTTGCTGCTATTACTATTCTCTTTTATGATATTAAAAACATCCGGGGCATCAAACAAATTATTCTTAATGATCCTGAAATTACCGGGCAGGTATTTCAAACATTTAGTTTGCCCTCCGCCGCTGCAATGTATGAGGCCATGGATCTTTTCAAAATGATCTTCAAGTAAAATTTTCATGACAGGAGCATAGGTTCTTGTAGGGCTTAATATAAGCTGGCCAATGTTGGATACTGGATGCTGGATACTGGAAACAGGATCTGTGAGCCTGCTTTTGCCGATGTATACCACTTCTTCTTGTAATGAATTATCAAAGCTTTCTTTATAATTATCTGCGTAGAATTTATTCAAAACATCGTGCCGGGCACTTGTCAGCCCGTTACTGCCAATTCCACTGTTGTATGATGTTTCATAAGTAGCCTGCCCGTAACTGGCAAACCCTACAATAATATCACCGGCTTTAATTTTATCATTACTGATGATCTTACTTTTCGGCCAACGACATGTCATGGTTCCGTTTACTGCAATGGTTCGAACCACATCACCTACATCTGCTGTTTCTCCACCGAGGAAATGAATGTTAACACCAAAACTTTTTAATTCATCAAATAATTGTTGCGATCCGTTGATCACCTGTTCCAACACTTCACCCGGAATTAAATTTTTATTCCTGTCAATCGTTGAATTAAAAACAATATTATCATATATGCCAACACAGAGCAGATCATCCAGGTTCATTACAATGGCATCCTGTGCAATTCCTTTCCATACTGAGATATCGCCGGTTTCTTTCCAGTACAAATATGCGAGAATACTTTTTGTGCCGGCTCCATCCGCATGCATCACATTAATAAATGCATCATCATTACCCAGATAATCGGGATAGATCTTGCAAAAAGCATTAGGAAACAAACCCTGATCAAGATGTTTTGTTGCAGCATGTACTTCCTCTTTTTGTGCTGAAACTCCTCTTTTATTGTAAAGACTCATATTAAAACTTGAAGTGCAAAACTATATTTCAATTATCAAATATCCATTAATAAATTATCAATTAGTTTTGCACCGCATATATTATGAAAGTATATACTGATATCGAATCATTGCCAGAGTTTGAGAAAGCCGTAATAACAATCGGAACATTTGATGGCGTGCACCTTGGTCATTTACAGATCATTCAACAACTTACAAAAGAAGCTGGCCTTGTTAAGGGCAAGCCCGTTCTGATCACTTTTTATCCGCATCCGAAACAGGTTGTAGCAACGATTCAAAAGCCATTATTTATATTAAATACACCGGAAGAAAAATATGAGCTTTTACACAATGCTGGTATCAGCAATATTGTGGTAGTGCCGTTTACCAGCGAATTTGCCGGGCAGCCTGCCGGTAATTATATTAAGGATTTTCTTGTGGAAAAATTTCATCCGCATACTATCATCATAGGTTACGACCACCGGTTTGGGAAGGATCGTTCCGGAGATTATCATTTATTGGAAGATGAAGCAGCAAAATATGGATATATCGTAAAGGAAATACCTGAGCATATTTTACAAAATGTGACCATCAGCAGCACTAAAATCAGGGAAGCATTGTTATCCGGTGATATTGATACAGCCAATGAATTTTTAGGATATCATTATTTTTTTAGTGGAATTGTTATCGAAGGCAATAAACTTGGAAGAACGATTGGTTATCCAACGGCGAATCTTCAGATCTCCGATGCACAAAAATTAGTGCCCGCCATTGGCGTATATGCCGTTGAAGTAAATGTGGAAGGTTCTGTTACTTATACAGGCATGATGAATATTGGCATCAGGCCAACTATAAACGGAACAACAAGAGTTATAGAAGTAAATATTTTTGATTTTGATGAAATGATCTACGGTAAAACGGTAAAAGTATCTATTAAGAAAAGATTAAGAAACGAAGTAAAATTTAATGGACTTGATTCATTGAAAGAGCAGCTGGCGAAGGATAAGAAAGATGCCCTGTCAGCTTTGAAAAAATGATCATTGAAAAATGATCATTGAATATTTTTTGAGTAATAAAAATGCTTCATATACAAAATTAAATACTCAGGATTCATTTAAAAGGAACCGACCGCCAATTAATCGATCATCATCTTCACTACCATCTCCTTTATCAATGATGCACCGGAAGTGCCGGTATCACCCACTCCTACTCCTTTTAAATTATACTGATGCAGTAACAACAATAATTTCTCTATTCCACTGTAACCATAATTTTTCATCATATCTCGAGCCTGTTTGAGTGAGTTGGGATTGAAATAAAAAAAGGGTTTTAATGTTGTATCACTCTGATCATTCATACCATAAACAGCATATACTTTACTGAAATGTGCATACAAAGCCGGAAGTGCCATTTGAATAGGAACTGCTTTAGGATTGCTTTCAAAGTAATTGGTGATCTTTATTGCTTTGGCCATATCTTTTTTAGATATTGCGGCCAACAATTCAAAAATATTATATTCTTTACTGATGCCGATGTATTTCTCAATATCATCCTCATCAATATTTTTTTTACCTTTTAGATTCAATGATAGTTTATCGATTTCATTGGAAATACGATTCAGGTCATTACCAATATGTTCTTCCAGTAAGCTGATGGCTTTGGATTGCATGGTAAACCCTTTTGTTTTCAATAGTTCAGCTATCCAGTCGTGTATCTTTTCTTCCTTGATCTTTGCTGCCGTAAACATTTCTGCATTTTTGGATAACAGTTTGTAAAGTTTGGTGCGTTTATCCAATGATTTTGTTTTGTATCCAACTACAAAAATTGTAGAAGCTAGCGGGGATTCAACATATGATTCAAGCTTTTCAATTTCTTTCATATGCTGTGCCTCTTTCAATAAAACTACTTGTCTTTCTGCAAACATTGGATAACGCTTGCAGGCATTGATCACGGATGCCCAATCTGCATCCTTTCCATAGAATACTGTTAAATTAAATTCAGATTCTGCTTCAGAAAGCAAATGGTGTTCTGCATAATTCATAAGCATATCAATATAATAATCCTCTTCACCATCAAACCAATACAGAGGCTTGAATTCATTTTTCTTCCAACCTGATATAATTTTTTCAGCACTCATTTTCTGCTTATGTTTTGTTTATGAAATAATTTGTACATTTTTTTTCATTATATTTATATGGCATATTTTTGTATGATATCTACGGGAATGCAAATATCTAATTTATAGCTGTAAACAGCTGACATACATTAAAATTAGTTTTTAATATTTATGAATACTTAAATCCTATAATTATGGCTTTTGAAAATTTTCCTGCATCAGAAGGTTCGGAAAAAGAAGTTCCGGTTACCACTAAAAATAATATGCGTAATGTACTTACAATAATTCTTGTTATTGCATTGCTGGGTACGTGGGGGTATATTATCTGGGATAAGAATAAGGTAAAAGAGAACGAAATGGCACAGCAGAATCTTATTGTTTCTACTTCAAATCAGCGGGATGAATTACAGAAAGAACTTGAAGATGCTACGATGCGGTATGACAATCTGAAAACCAGCAATTCGAAAAAAGATAGTACCATATCATTTAGGGACCGTGAAATTGAAGAGAAAAAATCACGCATTCAAACTTTACTCTCTAATATAAATGCAAAAGATTCTGAATTAAAAGAAGCCCGCAGCCTGATAACATCATTGAATGGAGATATTGAAGGATATAGAAAACAAATTGAAGTGCTGCAAGGTGTAAATACTCAACTTACTCAGGAAAAGGCCAATGTAACAGATGAACGCGATAAAGTACAAAAAGAATTTGATTCTGCTCAAAATGTAATAAAAAGTAAAGAGGATATTATCAATGTTGGTTCAACATTACATGCATCCAATTTTAATATTATTGGAATAAATGAAAGATCAAGTGGAAAGGAAAAAGAAACCAGTACTGCTAAAAAAGTAGATAAATTAAGAATTTCGTTTGACCTGGATGAAAACCTGATCGCTCAATCCGGGAAAAAAGGTATATACATCTGTATTACATCACCAGACGGGTCTTCGATTGCAGTTGAAGCTTTGGGTTCCGGAAAGTTTACTACCCGGGAAGGACAGGATAAGATCTATACAAAGAAAATGGAAGTGAATTATACACAAAATAAGAAACAGACAATTAGTTTTGACTGGAAACAAAATTCTAAATTCAATATTGGTAATTATAAAATAGAAGTTTTTAATAATGGATTTAAAATAGGTGAAGCAATGATTCCTTTGAAGAAAGGTGGCTTGTTTGGTTAATCCATATTTAACCCAGAATTTACAGTTGAAATCTATTACGAGAAAAAAGCGTTTCGGGATATCGGAACGTTTTTTTATAATTAGCTTTTTTTTGATCAAAAGAATTCATCAGAACTTTGCCGGAGATGAATGAAATATTTATTGCCACAGACCTATCGGCAGATGGGTCTGTGGCAATTTGCCGTTATCCCGATTATCCTACTATTTAGTCCAATGTTTTTTCCTATCGGCCTTATACCATCTTGATTTACACGTAGTCCTTTGGACTACATATTAAATCAAGATGGTAT
>JANOPU010000237.1:0-4905 GCA_031422055.1 Ferruginibacter sp. | reverse complement strand
ATGGTGATATCGGGAATGCTTTTGGTACAGCCAATCCCATCTGTAACTACAACTGTATAATCTCTCGGAGTTAACCCTGTAACAGCGGCTGTATTGCCACTAAATCCACCAGGTGTACTTGTCCAGCCATACGTATACGGCGCTACTCCGCCTACAGGCGTAACAGTTATAGTTCCATCCGCACCGCCGCCACAAGCACTTACCATTGTTTTAGTAAATGTAGGAGCCAAAGAAGTACCACATTCTCCTGCACCAAATTCACCAACAGTTGTCAGGCCGTTGTATGTAAAACTATTGGATGTATTGGTATTGCTGGTTGGATAAGCTATGCTTCCATCATGAACATATGCTTTCAGGTTACCACTTAATGCACCACCTACCAGGTCGGCAGGAAGATAAATAAAGGTAGCGCTCCCGGTAATTCCAGTTACACCACTATTGGTTGATGACCAGCTACGTGCCAGCCTGATCGTTGAACTGAGTGACGCGGGGTAATTAGCCCCCACTGCATTTGCAGATGACATGGTAATGTTACCGGCTCCGCCTACAGCCGTAAAAGCAAGACTTGCAGGAGTATATCCTGATGAAGTACCCACTGCAAAATTATATGTATTTGCACCGGTGTTGATGGCACGTTGCAAGAAACCATTTACATAACCATTGGTTCTGGCCAATGCACCTGTAGCATTACTTGACAATATAACTTTATTGGCAGCCGTGTTAATGGTACCGTTAGTAAGGGTAATGATCTGGTTAACTGTAATATCGTTAGCTAAAACAACTGAACCTGCAGCTTTATCAACTATCAAAAAATCAAAAGTTGTAGCACCAGTTATGGTTTGGTTACCCGAAGCTGCATTAAAAAAAACAGCACGGCCAACAGAAGCAAATGTACCGGTACGGGTAAAGTTACCTTTTACCACAAGGTCTCCAAAAGATTGACTTCCCAGTGAGAGATTACCATTTAATACAAGGTTATTTATAGTTAATATGCCAACGCCCGGATTCGGGCTTCCAAAATCCATATAGAATGATGACCCCGCATCAATGGTTAGGTTGCCGGTAAGCGTTCTGGCAGCAAGACCTGCATTGGGATAATTAATGGTTGTATTATTTGATACCTCTACATTTGAAGGAAGATTACCTGCATTTGGAAATTCATTTCCTCTGCCAAAGGTTGTACCGGTATTATAAATTAGGGTGGACGAAGCACCCCACACAGGTATTGCCGCAAAAAATCCGCCGGTATTCAATTTGCCGGTTCCATTCAAAGTAAGGCTGCCTGCATTAGTTACGCCGGCTGCAGTTTGAAAAACGCCACTAACGGTACGGGATACATTCATAGTAATACCTCCAGCCCCTGCAACCGTAACATTTACAGGTCCATTAGTAACAGGCCACCATACATCTGCATTTACACCATATGATCCGCTGGAATTATTAAATATCAATGTGCCGTTTACACCATAGTTCCATGTTCCGCCGGTTCCCCACCCACCCTGGTTAATCTGGAATGAACCATTAATGGCAGGTGTTCCGGAAAGTGTAAGAGTTGCATTGGTTGCCAGTATGGAACCTGCATTGACAGTCATGCTACCAGATATAGTTTGAGCCTGGTTGAAAGTTACTGATGGAATAGGAGATGCAGTATTACTAATAACAATGGCTGCATTAGCAGCAAATGTTAGCGTACCAACTTTATTGATGGTTTGAGCAGTTGTTCCGTTAAAATTATATGTGCCTGCTGAAGCCGGACTGAAAGTTAAAGTTGCTCCTGCAGCAACGGAAATATTTCCTTTAACAGAATGCCCAGGTGTACCGGTCAAATTAATGTTCAATGTTCCTAATGTTACTGTTAGATTTTCACAAACAAAAGCACTGGAACCGGTTGGTGATTGAGTACTCGCAATAGCCCATTCGAAATTAGCATAAGTCCTCCCAGACATTGAAGGTGCACTGGCAACCAGCATTTTGAATAAACTGCCTGACTGGAAAACAACTTTAGAATTAGGTTGGCTTAAGCCAAATGGGTTGGAACCAGCTCCCTGATGAAAAGCAGAACCACTTGCAAAAATGATTGTATTAGTAGTTCCAGATGCACCAAAAATGTTTCCGGTACTATTTGTACTTTGAAGAAATATTGATCCCGAATTAAATGTTATAGCACTGGCGTCAGCAGCAAGTAACTGGTGAGTAGTACTGGCAACAGAACTTGAAGTGGTCATATTTCCGGATATACTGCCGGTTGCACCTGTTAATACGCTAACGATCAAAGAAGTAGTTCCACTATAGTTTAACTGGCTTCCACCGGCAACCGAAAGATCTGTACCGGTGCCGCCGGCAATTGAAACTGTAGTTGCAGCCGCTGCAGATTGCAGGTTAACAATGGTATTGGCACTCACTGACAACTGGCCGATCGTTTGTGAAGGAATGGCCGTAGCAGTAACGGTACCGCCTGTGCTAAATATAAGAATATCATCAACAGCCGGTGTATTACGTGCCGGTGTCCAGCTTCCCGGAGTTACCCAGGAAGCAGATCCTGCTGCAGCCCAGTTATATGTTGCCTGAGCAACAACTTTAATACCCGAAAGCATCAATACACATGTCATGAAAAAAAGCGTGCAGATTTTGATCGCACTGTTCCGGGTAAGTTTTTTTACAGCCGGTAAACTCAACGTAGAAAAATTCATATTGCAATTTTTATTTTTAAAAAAATATAATTCATTAAATAAGTAAATAATTCATCCTCAATCATTTTATCAATGAATGATATGAACCATACAAGTAACAGTGGGTTAAATCGGTTTTGGAAGGTTTCGGATCGTAGCTTAGAAGGCGAATATAGGCCAGTTTTTTGAAATTACGATCTTTGTTTAGTGTTTTTTTGTATCTATGATTCCGGATTCTTTATACCGGGTTAATGAAGCTGGATAAGCGTTTGAAAGGGAAAATTTTAGTGGGATGTTTCTCGATTCTGTAATTAAGTGGGGATATTTCATTTACTTCTCCGTTGAAAGCTCTTTTCTTGCTATTCATGATTCATTTTTCATAAACCGCTGATCTGGTTTTCCTAATCTTTTATAAAAGATATTGATATAGGTGAAGGGCAATTTGGTCCTATAATAATATCATCAAGTACCCCAATACAGACCTTTGCATCTTTTACATAAACTGAATATATTCCACGAACAAGCCCTGTGAAAGTATTACTTACCTGGTAATCATTTCCATCAAGGCTATAGGTAAATGGGCCTATACCGCCAGTTTGAAAAACTTGTATCGTTCCGTTATTTGCTGCACAACTGGTTGCATTTGATACAGTAGCTGTTATATTGATTGGGTTAAGTCCAATAGTTGTTGCTGCTGAACCCCTGCATCCTCTTGAATCTTTTACATAGCCAAAATAATGGCCTGCAGCCAACCCTGAAAAAGAATTGCCGGCTTGAAAAGTAACATTATTGAGACTATATGTGTATGGAGGAATGCCACCGGAAACATTGAATTGTATGGTGCCGTCTATTGTACAGGTGCTGGAATTTGAGCGAAGCATTGAAACGACAAGGCCTGTTCCCTGAGGAATAGTTATTCCGGAAAGAGACCCAATACAACCTTTTGAATCTTTTACCCAGCCGGTAACTACTGTTCCCCCTGCCAGGCCGGTAAAACTGTTATTGCTGGTATAAGTAATATTATCCAAACTATAGGTGTAAGGTGGTATTCCACCTGTTCTGTATAATTCAACTGCCCCATCATTTGCACAACTGCTTGCAGATATTACAAAGGGATCTACTACAATTGGGGCAGCCGCTGCAACAGTGATTGATTTAGTACTCACACAACCTGCAGCATCTTTCATGTAAGCGGTATAATTTCCTGCGGCAAGATTGATGAAAGTATTGTTAACATGATAGGTTATCCCATCAAGACTATGTGTGTATGGCTTAATTCCGGAATTACCATATAAAATAATGGAACCGGTATTGCCACAGCCACTTGAAATACCACCGTTATTTGAAATAAAGATGGCAAAAGCGTATGCGATATGAATGCCGGTTATTGTAAACGTATTCAAAGCAGCATCAGTAATATCTACATCGTAATATCCAATTTGTAAGCCATTAATTGAAGATACATTTCCGGCAGAATATGGAATGGTTCCTCCAATTCCTGTAGCGCCAGTCCAGCTATATGTGTAAGGTGCTGTACCACCTGCAGGTGTAACCGATATAAATCCATCTGAGCCGTTTCCGCACACACTTACATTGGTTTTAATATAAGTTGCCGTTAAAGGCAGTACATTGGAAATTGTTCTGCCGAATGAAATAAATGAAAAAGTATTTAAAACAAGGATTAGTAAAAATAAAGGGAAGACTTTTTTTTGTTTTGGGAAAAAAGGAAGCATGCTTTTTGGAACCATATCTCTTGTTTCGTGAAGACACGAACCAAGGCCGGGAAGACATGAACCAAGGCAAGGGACACGAACCGGTGCAATAGGTGTACATGAGAAGGGTGTCATAATCAGCATATTTATTCTGCTAAGAACTATTTTTGATCCAGGCATATATACAGGAAAATAATTCCCGTTAAAAATAACGAATCAAAAACCAATTCAAAGACAGGATTTGCAATTACAGGCTAAGGATCTTAAAATTATCTATGGGAGCAGGTGGTAAAATACTACAGCAAAGTAAAGCATGATTTTCACATGACCAAATTTATAAAATGATTTTAATGTTATACTGATTGGGAAAACAAACTAGTCCATTATCAGCATCGCCTGATTATCCCGTTTGTTTGATACTATACTGAAGTATTGGCAGAAGTCGGTATAAACTACTATTAGAATTGTAAAAAATTGGTATCATTTAAAAATCATATTGGTATCACAAATAGTTACACGGATAT
>JANOPU010000236.1:0-3578 GCA_031422055.1 Ferruginibacter sp. | reverse complement strand
AGGGCAGCCAGGTTAGCTACAATGGCGTTGCCTGATGCTGCTGCATTTTTTGAATCGTCTTTGGTTAAAGCATTTTTTAGTTTCAAATAATTGCCAACAATTTCTTTGATAGAAAAATCCCCAGGCATAACCCTGGTAGTTGAGCTTGAATCAGGTTTCTCTGTTGAGGATCCATCATTTTTTACAGGTTCAGAAAGTTCCATCCCACATTTAGGGCATTTATCGCCTTTTTTACCGGTTACTTCCGGATGCATGGAGCAGGCATACATTTGCGCTGCGGGTGTGCTTTCTTTTTCAGTTTTTGTTTCTGTTGATTTATCGGTGTTTGAATTGCACGCAGCAAATACAAATGCTATTGCAAGGACAGCAAGAATTACATTTTTCATTTTAATAAATTTAGTTGATGATGAATTAATTTAAAAAACTGTTTTATACCGAATATAAACAGTATTTAGTCCAAAGCAACTTTAGGTCGGTATAATACCATCTAAGATTTTCACATAGTCCTTTGGACTACTTAGTAAATCAAGATGGTATTATTTATTCTCCCATTCAGCAATTCGCTTTTTCAATGCAGATACTGCATTGGTCATTTTTTTCTTTTCGCCCAATACAATGGCTCTTTTTGCGGCAGCAATGGCAGCCTTATAATCTTTTTGATCGGCCAGTATTTTTTGCAACAGGTTTGGGTAATTAAAATTCTCTATATCAGCTTTCTCAGCTTCTGCAGCCCATGCTGCAGCTTGCTTTAGATCCCTGCCAGTTAAATAATAATAGTTGGCTGCCTGGTAAAACAGGACTGCATTTTGCTCTTTATTATTTATCAGCCTGGAGTTGATATCGGCCATCGCTTTTACATCCACCGGGCTTGTGAGTGGTATTTTAATCAATGTGTTTTCCCAGGTAAGTGAAAGGATCGCCTCGCCTGTTCTGCTTATTTCATTTACATCAATCGTAAATGCTTCACGAAATTTATCAGTTCTTATGGGTTGCACTTTTAAGCGATGTATATCTTTTTTACTATCGTATCCAAAAGCCCCGTGCAAGGTTGTATCTGCATTAATGATAATGGTCCATTCTTTTTCGCCGGGTATCGTAAAGAGTGCATACTTGCCTGCATTAATGGTTTTATCACCTAATATCATTTCTTCCGTTAAATGAACAGTAGTAGCACCACTAGCACCTGTTCGCCACAGGCTGTCAAAAGGAACCAGACCGCCAAATATCTTTCTTCCTCTTGCTAATGGTCGGCTATAGGTAATTGTGATTTGGCCTTTTACCAACTCTTGCGTAAAGGACGCCTCCGGACTTGGCGGTGGCGTTAAAAAACTTATTTTATCCTGAGCAAAAAGGCATGTTGAAAATCCAATTAATATAAATGTCAGTAGTTGTTTCATTTTATAATTATTTAAAAACATTAAAAAAAGTGTATTCGAATTTTAATACGATGCCGTTGGGTGCTGTACGTTTCATGGTGGAATATAATTGCTGCCGGTATGCAATATCTACCCTTGCCTGGCTGTTGATGATGAATTGTACTGAGGGGGCAATGTCGAGATAAGATCTTCCATTATCATTAAGCCGCTGGCCCAGCAATTCCAGCATCAGGTTTACATTGGTTTGTTTATAATCTTTATAAATTTTGGGGAGCATTAACTTACCCACTGATAAAGTATAGTTTACTGCACTGTTACTCTCAGTTGTTGGAAACTTATACTTGGGCTTATTATCAAATGCCCTTTCATAACTAAGAGAACCACTGAGAGCTACCTTGTGTAATAATTGCGTAACAATTAAACCTGTTTCGTAACCGGTGTTGTGCCCCATCGTTTCAATCTCCTGCTGGTGTATATCAGCTTTGTTGATACTGTATCTTCCGTATACCGCCATCCTGAAATGGCTTTGAATAGCATCTTTACTCAAAAAACGATACTTGGCATATAAGCTACCACCTTCTACTTCTAATCCTCCTTCCTGCCGGTTACTGATAAAGCCCTGCACATGCACCATCCATTTTTTATTGATGCCCCACATCAGCTCCGGCATATTGTGGTAATTAAGTGTGCCATCAACTTCAAACATAAAGGCATTCATGTCTCTTATACCTAAAGATTTTGCAGGCATATTACTGGCAGGCTCAGTAAATACAAAGAGTTCCTGGGCAGAACCTGCAAACGAAACAAAAACAGCTATTACAAAAAATAGTTTCTTCATATTACAAGGTTTTGATGTGATATAAATTATTGTTTGCTTTTGCATAAGCAGGATACTGCTTTGTCATCTTTAAAAGTTTTTTATATTCTTTTTCAAAAACGAATCCTTTATCTAAGATTTTTACTTTCACTTCGCCCGCTAAAACGCCAGGTTTGGTATTCATAAATGTGTAGGTGATGTTATCCTGCGTAAATGAAGTATTGTTTTCTGCTTTCTGATTAGTAAAGTTAAAAACAACAATTAATTCGCCTACCGAAAACCCGGCATCTTCCACTTTCTGTTTTAATTTACCAGGGTCTACAGCACTGCCATTTTTAAAATGAAGTATAAAAGCTGTTTTGTTTAAATCAGTTACTACCTTTTCCACTTCTGGTATAGATGTTAACTGCTTGTAGGTAGCTTTTGAACACATGGAGCAAGTGAGGCCAGTAGCCGTTAATTCTGCTTTGGTGATTTGTGCATTGGCCATTAAAGACCCGAAAAGGATAATTGAACCGATTAATATTTTTTTCATTGTACTTAGTTTTATTATTTTATTGTTTAATTGTTTCTATTACTTTACCACAGGAAAGCATTTGAGAACCGTAGTAAGGGTTTTTAATTGCACTTTCTTTGCTCAGCCAGTTGGCACCTTTACCATCATTTGCCATGGGGCAATACTGATAGTAAATTGTTTCACCAGGCTTACCGGCCTTTACCAGTTCGTACATAGTTTTTGAAAGTGATATAAAGTATTCCCGTTGATTATCTATGTCTTTGTTTTCTTTAATGCGCTTTGCATCTGTTTTTAAATTGTTTTCTACTTTCATCCAAACAGTATGTTCTTCATTATTCAGCTTTCCCATTTGCACCCCATCTAATGCGGTGAGCATAGCTGATGCTTTTGCAGAAGCAGATACTCCATCCGTTTTTACTAATGCATCTTTCAGTGCAAAATAGTTATCATAAACTCCCTTTAACTGACTGGCTTCCCGCATATCCATCGCTTTATTTCCCTGCGTATGGTTACCGTGATTTGGCATTGGTGCCGTTTCATCAGTCATAGATTTCGCATTAGTTTTTACTACTGCTTTCCTCTCCCTGTCGTATTTGCAGCAACCATGCAGTTTGTTATAAGCATCATCTGGAGCCAGGTAGTTTACATTATCATAGCCGGAGAGTGCTATGCTTTTTAATACCTCATCAGCGCTTGATTTCCTACTATCATAAGTAATGCTGGCCATTTTAGTATCCTCGTTCCAGTCTGTTTTATACATCTTTTTTTTGCTGCCAGCTTTTTCAATAGTTGTTTTGCACATGCCACAATTGCCATACACTTTTACAGTTTCTGTTTTGGCATTTTTAATCTGTGCCTGGGATACAGA
>JANOPU010000235.1:0-5760 GCA_031422055.1 Ferruginibacter sp. | reverse complement strand
ATAAATAAAAAAATTATTAATTACACCACTGATATTAATATCGATGCCTTCACATTTTTTTGAATCTTTTTTCTGTATTGCTGCAGCAAGAAACATAATAGTACCAGTTCCTATTGCAACCCACAAAGCCGCAAACAGGATATTTTTAAAATGGTATCTTTTTTTATTTTGCATTTTATTATTATGATCAAACCGCTTGGCTGGCTATAGCTGTCGCAAGTGGTTCTACTAATTTATCTATATCACCGGCACCGGCTGTTATTAAAAGTGCCGGTCTGTTATTTTTTATTTCATGCATCATTGCTTCCTTATTCAAAACTTTTACACGCTTATTTTTCATTCTTAACATGATCATTTCACTATTAACCCCTTCAACCTGTTTTTCCCTTGCCGGGTATATTGGTAATAAGATAACTTCATCTGCAAGGCCCAATACTTCAGCAAAACCATCAGCAAAATCCTTTGTTCTGCTGAAAAGATGCGGTTGAAAAACTACGGTGCATTTTTTACCGGGAAATAACTCTTTAGCCCCCGTAATCAATGCCCTTAATTCTTCCGGATGATGTGCATAGTCGTCTATCATCACAATATTTTCATTCTTTATTACGTATTCAAACCTTCTTTTTACTCCTTTAAAAGCCGCTACTGCTTCCTTTATTTTTTCATCATCAATTCCCATATTTTTAACTACTGTAATGGCTGCAACAGCATTTTCGATATTATGCAACCCTCCCATATTCAGTTCAATACCTTTTATCTGTTTTGTCTTTATAACCATATCAAAAAGATAACTTCCATTCTTTAATCTGATATTTTCAGCATAAGCATCTGCGTTACTGTTATCTGCACTATAGCTTACTCTATCAGTCGTTTTAAATTCACCGCTACGTGATAAACCAAACTTGTTTATTAATATTCCACCTGGTTTAACCTGGTTTGCAAATTCAATAAATGCATCTTCCAGTTTTTCTGCCGTACCATAAATATCCAGATGATCAGGATCCATGGCAGTTATCACAGCTATATCCGGAAATAATTTCAAAAAACTTCTGTCATATTCATCTGCTTCAGCTACTGCAATTTCCTTACCAATAGTTTCTGAACCTGTCGAATTTTGAGGCCAGAAATTGGTACCATAGTTTGTTGCAATACCACCTAAAAATGCATTACAACCAACACCGCTATGCCGAAGTAAATGAGCGATCATTGCACTGGTAGTTGTTTTACCATGAGTGCCAGCCACACAAATACTAACCATTTCTTTTGCTATCATTCCCAATACATCACTTCTTTTCAAAATGGTATAATTATTTTCCAGTAAATAATTATACTCTTTGTGATCTTTTGGAACAGCAGGTGTAATAACCACCAGTTCTGCATCGGTATCAATGAGCGCAATATCATCTTCAAAATGAATTGAAATCCCCTCTTCTTTGAGCATAGTTGTTAAAACAGTAGGCGTTTTATCATAACCACTAACTTTTACACCCATGCTTTTGAAATACCTGGCCAGCGCACTCATCCCAATTCCCCCGATACCGAGGAAATAAACTGACGATATTTTTGTAATGTCTTTTATCATTTTTTTCAAAGTGATTTCAATATTTCCTCTGCAATAACCTTGTCTGCATTTGCCATGGCCAGTTTACCGATATTCTCTTTCAATGATTCCTGTTTTATTATATCTTTTGACAACAAGACAATTTCATTGACCAGATTATTTAACGCCTGATCGTCGGGAATCATCATAGCTGCATTTTTATTAACTAAATTTTGTGCATTTACAGTTTGATGGTCCTCAGCTGCAAATGGATAAGGAACAAACAACACCGGTTTTTTAACGAGGCATAATTCAGCAATTGCCATTGCACCACTTCTGCTAATTACCATATCAGCTGCTGTATATGCATATTCCATTTGTTTTAAAAAATCAGTTACAAATACATTTTTCATTCCCTTACTCCGATCCAATGCTTTTTGCAGGTAAGGCTTACCAGTTTGCCAGATCAATTGAAGGTTATTCATTTCAAAGAACTCTATATTTTTATCTATTGCTTCATTGATACTTTTTGCACCCAGGCTACCTCCAATACTTAATACAATCTTTTTACCAGAATCAAAACCAAATTGTTGTATAGCTTCTTCTTTTAATACTGCATGCGTAGCAATGGTTTGCCTGACCGGATTACCTGTCTTCATGATCTTTTCGGCTGGGAAGAACTTTTCCATCCCATCTGTTGCAACAAAAATTCTGGCGGCTCTTTTTCCCAATAAAATATTACTCTTGCCTGCAAAAGAATTGCTTTCATGAATAAATGTTTTAATACTTCTGCTTTGGGCAAAGCGTAAAACCGGAAAACTTGAATAACCGCCAACCCCGATTACTACATCAGGTTTAAACATTCGGAAAATTGTTCTTACCTGTAAAAAACTTTTAAATAGTTTATATGGTAATCCAGCATTTTTTATCAAAGAACTTCTGTTAAACCCTGCTATTTCCAATCCTTTTATTTCGTACCCTGCTTGTGGCACTTTTTCCATTTCCATCTTTCCTTTTGCACCTATAAAAAGAAATTCTGTTTGTGGTGCAATTCTTTTTATGGCATTTGCAATTGCAATTGCAGGAAAAATATGCCCTCCGGTTCCTCCGCCTGCAATAATTATCTTTCCCCCTCCGCCCACTAAAGGGGGTACCTTAGCCTCTTTTATTATTGTTTCTTCCATTTATTCCTCTTCCTCTTTAATGTTTTCTTCATCAACATTTTTTGCTGCAACCGGTTGCAACTTACCTTCCTGTTGTTCTACGTTTCTTGCCACACTAAGAATAATTCCAATAGACATGCATGTAAATAAAAAACTGCTACCACCCATGCTTACCAGTGGTAAAGTAACTCCGGTATTTGGGAACAGGCTTACATTTACACCCATATTAGCTATTGCCTGTATTACCAATGTAAAACTTAATGCCAAAGCAAGAAAAGCACCAAATGCAAAAGGACATTTTCGATATACCCTGATACACCTGTATAAAAAAAGTAAATAAATAAATACGATAACTGCTCCTCCTATTATTCCATACTCTTCAATAATGATCGCATAAATAAAATCGCTGTAACTGTGTGGCAGGAAATTTCTTTGATCGCTATTACCTGGACCTTTGCCAACCCAACCGCCATTAGCTATGGCTATTTTTGCCTGATTTATCTGGTACTGTTTTTCATTGTCATCTTCTTTTTTACTATACATGAATGTTTGTATCCTGCTAATCCATGTAGGAATACGGCCTGTAGAAATGATAGCTGGCAATTTTTTTGTTTCATGCGTTTTTGTATCATAAGTTGCCGCTGCAATACCAATTAATAATATTATTGGCAACATAGCAATACCAAGAGTATATAAAATGTGTTTTGTTCTTACCCTTCCAATGAACATCAGCATTATACTGGTTCCAAAAATGAGGAGCGCAGTAGATAAATTTGCAGGGGCAATAAGCATACATATAATACAAACCGGAACAATGATTGGCAAAAACCCTTTTTTGAAATCCTTTATAACATTTTGTTTTCTGCTTAACTGCCTGCTCATGTACATAAACAAAGCTAGTTTTGCCAGATCGGATGTTTGAAAAGTCATATTAATTACCGGTAATTTTATCCATCTGGTGCCTGCATTTAATTGCACTCCAAATAACAAAGTATATAATAACAAAGGGATTGAAATCAGGAATAAGACTAACGCTACTCTTGAATAAATGGCATAATTGATCCTGTGAGCAAAATAAATAATGATCAAACCAAGAATACTAAAAGCAAATTGTTTGAACAAATAACTCTCAGTACTCTTGCTTGTTTTGTATGCAAGTGAACCTGTACTGCTATATACCAATAACAAACTGGCCAAAGTTAATATGATCACTATTGCCCAAATGAATTTATCCCCCCGGGTTTTACTAACCAGGTTTTCGCTTATGCCCCCCAACCCTTTAAATGGGAAATTGATAACAGCTTCACTGTTTTGTGAACTGCCAAACATTTGTTTTAATATGGATTTAAAATCCGTCATCATTGATTAAAAATTTATTATAAGTTTTTTACAGCCTGTTTAAACTGATTGCCTCTATCCTCATAATTTTTGAAAAGATCAAAACTTGCACAGGCAGGGCTTAATAACACTACTTCACCTTTATTTGCATAATGAAATGAAGTTTGAACAGCCTCCTGTGCATTTGCTGTATTAATTATCAACGGAACAATGTCGCCAAACGCTTCATGGATCTTAGCATTATCAGTTCCCATACAAATAATAGCTTTTACTTTTTCTATCAGTAGATCTTTTAAGAGGCCATAATCATTTCCTTTATCTACACCACCCAATATTAAAATCACAGGCTTTGTCATGCTTTCCAAAGCAAACCAGGTACTGTTAATATTAGTTGCTTTGCTGTCGTTGATAAATTCAACTCCCTTGATTGTTGCCACAAACTCCATACGATGTTCCAGGCTTTCAAATGTCTGAAGCGCTTCCCTGATCTTTTCCTTTCTGATATCAATAGCCGTTGCCGCCATGCTTGCAGCCATACTATTATACTGGTTATGTTTTCCTTTCAACGCAAAATCTGTAACACTCATTTGCATTTCTTCTGTCTTCCATTTGAGATGCATTTTTGCATTGATCAAATAAGCTCCTTGTGGCAGTTCTTTACTCATGGTAATTGGGGCTTGGGTTGATTTTATGGGATAGTTAGTAATGTTTTTCATTGTGGTTTCGTCATCCAGGTTATATATAAATATGTCCCCGGGCAATTGATTTTCGGCTATTCTGAATTTACTGTTTACATAATTTTCCATTTTATAATGATATCTGTCTAAATGATCTTCCGTAATATTTGTCAGAATAGCTACATCCGGCCTGAAATTTTTTATATCATCCAGTTGAAAAGAACTTATTTCTGCCACATAAAGTTCTTTAGGGTCATTAGCTACCTGTTTTGCAAAAGAATACCCGATATTTCCTACCATGGCACAATTTTTTTCAGCATGCTTACATATATGATACGTTAATGCTGTGGTGGTGGTCTTTCCGTTACTTCCTGTTATGGCAATCACTTTACTTTTACCGATATATCTGAATGCAAACTCAATTTCACTGATCACAGGAATTTTTTTTGCCCGGATCTTTTTAATAATATCAGCTTTTTCAGGTATGCCCGGGCTTTTGATCACTTCATTTGCATTTAATATTCTGTCTTCTGAATGTTGCGATTCCTCAAACAGAATGTTGTTCAATTCAAGTTCAGTTCTGTAATTCTCTTTAATACTACCTCCATCACTTACAAATACATCATACCCCTGCTTTTTTGCCAGAAGTGCAGCACCTACACCACTCTCTCCTGCTCCAAGTATGACCACCCTTTCTTTCATTTAATACAATTCCGGATTCATTTAAAATTGGTTCTTCAACAGCATAGAATTTAACAGGTCATAATTTCAGATGTCTTCCTGTTTAAAAAAACAAAAATTGGTTCTTCAACGGTATTGACATTTACAGGACAACATTTTTTCCTGTAAAGAATACTTTTACATTCAGGATAAAAAGGTTTTTCAACAGCATCGAATTTAACAGGTGCCGTTATTAAAATCTATTAATCAAAAAAATTGGTTCTTCAATGGTATTGACATTTACAGGACAACATTTTTTCCTGTAAAGAATACTTTTACATTCAGGATAAAAAGGTTTTTCAACAGCATCGAATTTAACAGG
>JANOPU010000234.1:0-4891 GCA_031422055.1 Ferruginibacter sp. | reverse complement strand
AAAGGAAGCAATTAAATATGGGTATGTTTTACAAAATGCTGTAGCTTGATTACGAGGATATTAAGAACAACGTCATTGTAAGGAACGAAGCAATCTTTGTACTTGATCAGGTAGATTGCTTCGTACCTCGCAATGACGAATATGCCACTAGCGCAGGTCTTCCGACCTGTGATTTTACGTCACTCTCCTGACTTGTATTTATTCATCACTTCTTCCTGAAACCTACGACATTTTAATTTATACGTTTATTAAATGTAGGTTAAGTGAAGGATAGGCAACAGGTCGGGAGACCTGCGCCAGTATGTCGCTTCGTGCCTCGCAAAGACGAATATTCGTGCCTTGCATTGTCATTATAGAATCAATTTAAAACCTGCGAAAGTGTTTGATCTAATAATTTTCCTCTTAGAGAAGTTGCAATGATCTTTCCTGAAGGGTCTATTAAAACATTATAAGGAATACCATTTATCCCATATAAAGTTCCCACCGGACTATTCATTCCTTTTAAATCGCTTACCTGTTGCCAGGTTAGCTGATCGTCTTTGATGGCCTGTATCCATGCAGCTTTGTCTTCATCTAATGATACAGCAAGGATGGTGAAATTTTTATTTTTATATTTATTAAATGCAGCAACAACATAAGGATTTTCTCCGCGGCAAGGGCCACACCAGCTAGCCCAAAAATCTACCAGTACAAATTTACCTTTAAGGGAACTTAGTGAAATTGGTTTATCATTAACATCATTCAATGTAAAATCCGGTGCCAAATCACCAACCTGTGGTATGCCGGTCTTTACCGGAGTGGGTTGGTTTTGTTGCGCAACAAACTGGTTGTATTGTACAATTAAAGCAGCGATAGCCAGATGCTTTGGAAATCGTTTTTCAAGTGAAGGGATAATTTCTTTTAAATATTTTGGATCAATATTGCCGGTATAACCTAATGCAAACATGGCAATCACCGGATCGGAAGTGGTATCTATGAATTTGATGATAAAGTTTTTAAAACCATTACCCAATTCAGTTAGTTTGGCATTTTCAATGGAAAGCAGGCTGTCATTATTGCCAAATGCTTTTAAACTATCGATGTGAGAAGAGGTTTCACTTAAAGCCTTATTCCTGTCATTAAGATCGATCATTAATTTTTTCAGAAGGGTATTTGCCGGGGTATTAAATACCGGCCCTTCCAGACTGATGTCTTTCAGATCGGCTTTGAAACTAATTTGGGGTTTATCATTAATAAAAAGAAACCCATGATCCAGTTTTTCAAGGCGAATACGATATAAGCCTTCCTCAGGCGCAATGGCATCTAAAATAAATTTTCCGTTTTTTATTTCTGCTGTGTCCAGCACTTCAGGATCTTTCTGGCTAAAATAAAGTTGCTCCAGAAATATCTTCTGATCAGGAATGTTTTTTATTTCTCCTGTAAGGATGAATTTTTCAGTATTATTTTCATTGTTGCAGGAAAAGAATACTACGCTTGCAAATAAAAATGTAAAGAGTTTTTTCATGTGAATATTTTTAAGACCTCACCCCCAGCCCCTCTCCGAAGGAGAGGGGAGTAAAATTTTCAATCATGAAGGGGTTGATCGGATACAAATAACTTTTGTTGAGTAATAATTAATTTTTTATTGATTTAATTTTTCTGTTAATAATTTATTTGCAAGTTGCATATCTGCTTTTCCCTTACTTAATTTTTTTATTTCTCCTGAGAAAAGACCCAACAAACCTTTTTTACCGCTTTTATATTCTTTCACTTTTTCAGGCATGGATGTAATGACTTCATTCACCCAGTTTTCAACAGCACCGGAATCACTTTCCTGCAAGAGGTTCAATGAAAGAGCAATATTTTTTGCAGTTTCAGTCGGTCTTTTTATAAGTTCCTGTAAGATCTTTGTTGATGCATTGTTGAAATTTACCTGGTTTGATTCAGTTAATTCGATCAGTGCTGCAATGGTTGATGCCGGTAAAGGAAAAGAAAAGATAGAAATATTATTTTCGTTGCAATAAAACTTTAATGGACCCAGCATCCAGTTTGCTGCAGGTTTGTAATGTTTGGTATGTTTGATCAGTTCTTCAAAAAAAACAGTTTCTTCTTTATCACTACAGATTACAGCAGCATCATAATCGGATAAAGCATAATCCCTGATATATTTTTGCTTTAATTGTTCAGGCAATACAGGCATTGAATCGGCAACATCAGTAATATATTTTTCAGTGATTACAAATGGGGGCAGATCGGGTTCCGGAAAATAACGGTAATCATCTGCTTCTTCTTTACTTCTTAAAGAAAATGTAGTATTCTTATCCGCATCAAAACTTCTGGTTTCCTGGGTAACCGGTTCCTTTTTTTCTGTAATGGCGATCAATCTTTCTGTTTCAATTTCAATGGCCTTTTTAACATTGCGGATGCTGTTTAAATTTTTTACTTCCACTCTTTTCCCCAACGTAGTATCTCCCATTGGTCTCACAGAAATATTTGCATCACAACGCATGCTGCCTTCTTCCATATTTCCATCACATACGCCCAGCCATCTTACTATTTTTCTCAATTCAGTCAAAAATACAAATGCTTGTTCAGCACTGTGAATGCAAGGTTCAGTAACGATCTCCAATAATGGTACACCGGCCCGGTTGAGGTCTATACAGGTAAATTTTTCGTCAATATCATGAATACTTTTACCTGCATCTTCTTCCAGGTGTATCCTGTTTAATTGAATATTACTTTGTCCGTCGGATGTTGTGATGGATAAATATCCTCCTTTGCAAACAGGAGCAGTATGCTGACTAACCTGGTATCCTTTTGGCAGATCGGGATAGAAATAATTTTTTCGGGCAAAATAATTGTGTCGCTCAATTTCGCAATGCAGTGCTAACCCAAGTTTTACCGCAAGTTCAATTGCTTTTTTATTCATTTTGGGTAAGGTGCCGGGGTGTGCCAGTGATATCGGGCTCACCTGTGTGTTAGGTTCGGATCCAAACTGAGTGCTATCTGCACAAAACAATTTAGTTTTTGTAGATAACTGTGCGTGTACTTCGAGCCCGATGACGACCTGGTATTTATCATTCATATTCACGGGGCAAAGTTAAGTAATTGCAGGATGCTGCAAAATGTAGGAGTACAGTACTTATAAATACAAATTTCCCGCTGATCTATGCAGATGTAAAAAAATAAGATCTGCATAGGGGAATTTGGCGACAACCTGCTTGTGATTGAACACTTCAAATCTTTCCGCTGATATACGCAGAAATAAAGAATGCAGATCATCGCAAAATAATCGGCGGCGATCTGCGTGTGCTTAATCCCTATTAATATGCGGGAAATATTTACACATACAGGTACAGGTCTTCCGATCTGTTGCCTACCCGTCACTTAACTTACAATTAATTCATCAATAAAAAATGTCTTTGGTTTCAAGAAGAAGTGACGAATAAACACAGGTCGGGAGACCTGTGCTAGAGTATAAATCTGCGACAATCTGCGTGTATTTAATCACTTAAAAATCTGCGGGAAATATTTTCATAAAAAAAGCGCCGATACAAAGTACCAGCGCTTGATTTGTTTTTCGATGGCTTTTATAAATTAGCGGTCTTCAATTTTTTAAGGATCCTGATATCAAAACTCATTTCATTGCCATTGCGGCGTGCTTTAATATTGTAATTGTATTTTTCTGCATTTTCCATGAGTTGTTCTCTTGCCTCATCTGTATTAGAGACTTTTTTTCCACCGATTTCGGTAATAATATCATCTTTCTTTAAACCGGCATTGGCGGCTGCAGAACTATCAGCAACTTCCAATATTTTTACCCCGTTACTTTCTTCTGTGTCCTGTATTTTCAAGCCGAGTTTTTTCTGACGGGGAAAAGAGTTCATATCAAAATTATAAGCAAAGTTTTCGTCGTTAAACATTCCCGGACTTGTTGATCTTAAATTATTACGACGTTGATCTGAATAAGATCTGGCCATATCTTGAGAACGTTCTCTCGATTGTGGAATGGTAAGTGTTCTATACGAACCATCCGGAGATGAATAGGATAGTACCCCGGTGGAAAATTTTCTTTCCTGCAATGTGGCTTTTACTGATTTCTCTTTACCATCGCGTAGGTAATATACTTTTACTTCATCTTTTGGTTTTTTTGATCTGATCGCTTTTGACAATGATTCCGGGCCGTCAATTTTTGTATCACCTATTTTTGTAATGATATCATTTTCTTTTAAACCGGCTTTGGCAGCAGCACTTTCTTCTGTAACATTATTTATTTTTGCCCCTTCTTTATCTTTTTCTGTAGTAACTCCCAGAAATGCACCAGCTTTACCTCCTTTATCTTCCCAGGATAAATTTTCCATTTCTCTTCCCAGGTCTTCTAATCCGCCTTCAAGGTCATGCATACCTTCTCCAAACATCATCTTGTTGCCTTCGCGGATAATAATTTTTCTTTTATTCACAGTTATTTCATCATCTTTAAATTCAACCAGTGGTTTGCCATTTACAATCACTTTATCACCTGTTATTTGGATAGTGATATTGGCGTCTTTGTCACCTTTTTTACGGATAATGATTTCCTGGCTTTCCTTTTTATTATCAGAAGATTTCAGATCTTCCTGCGCCAGGGCTTTATAACCGAATGCTGTAAACAGCCAGGGTAGAAATGCAAACAAAACTTTTTTCATGAGCTATAATTTTTATGTACGAAATGTTTAGTACATCAAAAATAAGGGTAATTTTTTAAATACGAAACCTTTCGCAAATAATTTATTTTCTTTAACATTTTCTTAGAGATGAAATCTATACTAAAAAGATGTCATCTGTAAGAAGCTGTTTAAAAATGAAATTTACATTCACCAGTTGCAGTTGGTCAGGCGACAAACTGCGGCGGTTTATGCCGTTGCTGGTTGCC
>JANOPU010000233.1:0-4711 GCA_031422055.1 Ferruginibacter sp. | reverse complement strand
AATTTATGATATATGATGTATGATTTATGATGTATGATTTATGATGTATGATTTAGTGATTGGGTCCAAACATCATATATCATACATCATACTTTCCTCCTTACCTTTGCCCCATGCAAGATCAAATCCATAAAATCATCCGGGCCTCCATTGATGTAAAATTAAAAGTGCTGGAGAATAAAGAATTGCAGCATACAGTTGCAAAATCTGTTACTGCCTTGGTTAATGCTTTCAAAAATGGCAATAAAGTTTTATTTTGTGGTAATGGCGGCAGTGCAGCCGATGCACAACACCTTGCTGCAGAATTCAGCGGAAGGTTCTATACGGACAGGGAAGCACTCCCGGCTGAAGCATTACACGTAAATACTTCTTATATAACTGCTGTTGCCAATGATTACAGCTATGATGTTGTTTATTCAAGGATGGTTCAGGGCATTGGCAAAAAAGGCGATGTATTGGTTGGCTTAAGTACTTCAGGAAACAGTACCAATATTGTAAAAGCATTTGAAACAGCGAAAGCTAAAGAAATGGTAACAATAGCCTTTACAGGCGCTACCGGCGGTAAAATGAAAGATACTTCTGATCTGCTGATCAATGTTCCTTCAACCGATACTCCCCGAATACAAGAGAGCCATATTTTATTGGGTCATATCATCTGCCAATTGGTAGAAGAACAATATTTTGCAAAATCCTGAAAAAAGGAATGACAACTGAAGCAATTATTTTAGCCGGTGGATTAGGAACGAGATTGCGTTCAGCTGTACCCGATCTTCCTAAATGCATGGCCTCTGTTGCAGGAAAACCTTTTTTACATCATGTCATTCATTACCTCCAGGAACAGGGGATTGACAGCTTTATTTTTTCCCTTGGATACATGCACGAAGTGATCGAAGCGTATATTTTAAATAATTATCCATTATTAAATTATTCATTATCCATAGAAGAAGCTCCTTTAGGAACAGGTGGCGCCATTCAATTGGCATGTAAAAAAGCAACCACTGAAAATATACTGGTCTTAAATGGCGATACCATGTTTAAGATCAATACCAATAAACTTCTGTCATTCCATATACAGCATAATTCTGCTTGCACTCTCGCATTAAAACCATTACAAGAATTCGACAGGTATGGCGTGGTTGATATAAATAAGGAAGGTTATATACAATCATTTAAAGAAAAAAAAAACTATGAACAAGGATTGATCAATGGCGGAGTCTATGCACTAAATGTTAAGGAATTTTTAGATCTTGACCTGCCTGAAATATTTTCTTTTGAAAAGGATTATCTTGAAACCTATTGCAGTATTCAAAAAATGATGGGGCTTGTGCAGGATGAGTATTTTATTGATATCGGTATTCCGGAGGACCTTGAAAGAGCAAGTTCAGAGTTTTAAGTACAGGGGTTCTTACTTATAGAGTTCTTAGTTGTTAACTTTAAATAAATTGAAGCCATGTTTGAAGCCGATTCACTTGCCCTTAAATCTTAAAAACTATCAGATATTGCGAAGAGGCTTCTCAACGCACAATAACTATGAACTAAGTACTAAAAACTTGTATTTCTAAATTGTCAGCTTAATGTTACCACTAAACCAAATAGATAAATCCTGGACCCTATTTTTAGACAGAGATGGCGTGATCAATCACGAGAAACACAAAGATTATATTCATAGCTGGGATGAATTTATATTTTATGATGGCGTATTGGAAGCCATGAAAGTATTTGCAAATAAATTTCACCGCATCGTTGTAGTTACCAATCAAAAAGGTGTAGGAAAAGGATTAACTAAACTAGATGACCTGCATACCATTCATGCAAATATGGAAAATGAAATAGTGAAAGCGGGTGGCCGGATCGATGCTATTTTCTATTGCAGCGACCTTGATGATGAAAGCCCTTACCGAAAACCAAACCCCGGAATGGGGTTGCAGGCTGCAAAACAATTCCCGGATATTGATCTTTTAAAAGCGATCATGGTTGGCAATACGATCAGTGATATGGAGTTTGGACGGAACCTCGGCGTTTACACTGTCTTTCTTCCCACAACCCGGCCTGAAGTTGATCTTACTGACAAAAGAATAGATGTGGTTTTTGATTCTTTAATTTCATTTGCAACAAATATTTCTACATGACATGTTTTGAATGAACCACAAGTGCACAAGGACACAAGTTTTTATTATTCCTTAGTTCTTGTGGCCTTGTGTTCTTGTGGTCTTTTGTTTTTGTGGTCTTGTGGTTCATCCCCTGCCTAACTCGTAAGTTTTAGTTAAACTTCTCCCTTTCAACATACATATATTTCTGAATAAAATTTCTTTAACTAAATTTAATGCATGAAATTTTTCACTATCCTTTCATTGTTGCTTTCACTGGAAGCCACATCTTTTGCACAACGCATCAGCAAAGCTGATCAAAAGATATTATTCCAAAAAGAAGATTCTTTAAAAATACATGCTTTTAAAATAATTGAGGGCATCAATGCTTCAGACAGGTTCAAGGCAGACAGCAACTTCACCCGTATACTTGTTCGTGCCCTTGCAACAAAAAACTCCTTTTTTTATCCTTTTGATTCTTTGTTTACCATTTCCAGAATATATGCTCCCGACAGTACATTCCGCATATTTACCTGGCAGATGGTCATCAATGAAAATACCATTCGTCAGCATGGAGCCATACAAATTAAAACAACAGATGGCTCATTAAAACTTTTCCCGTTAATTGACAAGTCAGATGTTATCGAAAATATGAACGATACCGTTGGCAATAATTTCGGCTGGGTTGGAGCTGTATATTATAACATAATTCAAACAAAACACCTAAATCATAATTATTATACGCTGCTTGGTTTTGATGAGAATAGTATCCGCAGCAATAAAAAATTAATTGAAGTACTTGATTTTGTAAATGGCCAACCTATGTTTGGCGGCCGTTTTTTCAGCATACCATCAGATGGATTGATCCCAAAAAATCATGCACGATATATCATGGAATATAAAAAAGAATCATCCGCTAAATTAAATTACGATGAAGAACAGGGACTCATCATTGCAGAACATCTTATTTCTGAAACCAAAGAACCACAAAAAAAATGGACCTATATAACAGACGGAGATTTTCATGGATTTAAATGGATAGATGGAAAATGGATATTCATTGACAATGTAAGAAATTATAAAATACGTGATCCGAATGTACCACTCGAAAAAACGATCCGGGATGATAAAGGTGAGATAGATAATACTAAGCTTAAGGATAATGAAAACGAGCCCGATTCAATTCCAAAGCCGGTTAAGAAAGACAATTAAATACCAGTTCTTAGTTCATAGTTAACAGGCTTTCCGATTATCAATAGCTTTACAGTTATTATTTAGAATGTTCAAAACCAAAATCACTACAAAGTAAACGAAACCAACTATAAACTATAAACTATAAACTATAAACTATGAACTATAAACTAAGAACTTTGAACTAAACATTAATCATTCAATTTCAACACCGCCAAAAAAGCCTCCTGCGGCACCTCAACGTTTCCGATCTGCTTCATCCTTTTCTTTCCTTCCTTCTGCTTTTCGAGTAGTTTACGTTTACGGCTAATATCACCACCATAACATTTTGCAGTTACATCCTTTCGAATGGCACTGATGTTTTCCCGTGCCACTACTTTTGCACCTATGGCTGCCTGTATGGCTATCTGGAATTGCTGACGAGGCAACAATTCCTTTAATTTTTCGCAAAGTTTACGGCCGAATTCCTGCGCACGGGCACGGTGTATCAGGGCACTTAATGCATCTACTTTTTCACCATTGAGTAAAATATCCATTTTTACAATATCACTCTGCCTGTATTCGATCGGATGATAATCAAATGAAGCATAACCACGGGTCATGCTTTTTAGTTTATCATAAAAATCAAATACGATCTCTGTTAAAGGCATATCAAAAGTAAGTTCAACTCTTGTTGGAGTAAGGTATCCCTGGTTTATCAGTACACCACGTTTCTGAATACACAACGTCATGATATTACCAATGTATTCAGGCTTGCTGATCATCTGTGCACGGATAAACGGTTCATCTATATGATCGATCCTGGTTGGATCAGGCATTTCCGTTGGATTGTTGATCGTTATTATTTCGCCTTTACTTGTAGTAGCTATAAAACTTACGTTAGGAACTGTCGTTATAACAGTTTGATTGAATTCCCTTTCCAGGCGTTCCTGTATGATCTCCATGTGCAGCATACCAAGGAAACCGCAACGAAATCCAAAACCAAGTGCCTGTGATGTTTCTAATTCAAAAGTTAATGATGCATCATTCAGTTGAAGTTTATCCATACAATCACGCAATTCTTCAAAAGCATCCGTTTCTACCGGGAAGATACCCGCGAAAACCATTGGCTTCACATCTTCAAAACCTTTGATGGCTTCGAGTGCCGGGTTAACCGTAGTAGTTATGGTATCTCCCACTTTTACTTCCTTGGCAACTTTAATTCCGGTAATGATATAACCTACATCACCTGCCTTTACTTCATTGCGGGGCGAAAGTCCCATTTTTAATATTCCCACTTCATCGGCGCCGTATTCCAGTCCCGTATTACTGAACTTGATCTTATCATTTTTCTTTAATGTGCCGTTGAATATGCGGTAATAAACAATGATACCGCGGAAAGAATTGTAAACACTGTCGAATATCAATGCCTGTAAAGGCGCATTTGGATCACC
>JANOPU010000232.1:0-3991 GCA_031422055.1 Ferruginibacter sp. | reverse complement strand
GCTGATGAATATGTTTTTAGATTTAACCGGAGGAATAATCGTAAGGCTATTTTTCATAAAGTATTGGTGAGAATGATGAATCAAATTCCTCACCCTTACCCAATATTAAAAACACTTTATGCTTATTCTACCTAATCCTATTTAATTAAGATGTCATCTCAGTTATTCAAAATCACAAATGATAAATAAATCTAACAATCGCAGGAAAATAAATTAAGGTACCTTCTATATCATTGTCAGGAATCGGGCTTATCCTGTCTTTTTGATCATACTCAATTTTTGTGTATCCGGCCGGAACATTCATTCTATTGATCATTCGTTGTTTGATCCCGACACCAATATTTCCTTCCATTTCGAATTTACCATTTGCAGTGAGCTTAAATCGCTTACCCCAAAAGGCTCCACCGCCAATTAAAGTATGAGCGGATTTATAATTAAAACTTGTTAACGTGTCTCCTATAAGTATATTTTCAAAATTAGTCTGATCATCAAATGAATATTTTTTTATCCTGAATTCTATACCTGTAAAAAATCCATGTTTATTGTTATAAAAATATTTGAAGCTTGTAATATTTCGAAAACCTTTTAAATTTCTGAAATCTTCCGGATCCTGGAAAAATCCCTTGTATAAATAATTCAATTCATTCCATATCTCGAAACGTTTATTGATGCGGTAACCAACCCCTAAACCAACAGCTCCCTGTTCAGGTTCAAATATGGAATGCGGATTAAATGAAAGAAAAAATCCCTTTTGTAAAACAGGTGTATGCCTGTTTTGCTTTTGTGCAGATAATTGCAATGAGATCAGGATCAGAAAGCAGGCCAATATTTTTTTCATAATAATAATTGTACTTACGAGAGTGCTATTTTGAAAAAAAGGTTGCTTCCTCATTTAAATTAATATATGGATAACGTTCTTTTATTCTTTTTACCTGTTCAAAGTTTGCTTGTAAAAATTTCTGATGTTGTTCAGAAGTTGGATTAAAAGCTTTGTGATTTTTTGCGGCAACAATTACCGCTATCTCTTTCATCAGTTGCTGCGAAGGTTCATCAATACAGGTGGCAATGAATTTTTCCCAAACATAATTCGTAGCTGCATAATTTGGATGCACCATATCCTCGGCATAAAAACGATAATCGCGAAGGTCATCAATCACCAGTTCATATGCAGGGAAATAAAATACATCTATATCATTTGTCAATGAATGTACAGCCTGGATCAATGCAGCCTTACTCCGGTTGTTCTCTATAAAGCCTTCCCTGAGATGACGTACCGGGCTGATCGTAAAAATAAAATTTACAGCCGGATTTATTTTTTTCACTTCCTTCATCATGGAAGTCAATACATTTTTTATTTCAACCGTATCCAGTAATTGCCGGTTGAATTTATCCGCTGGAACCTTATGACAATTGGCAACAACCGTAATAATATCTTCTGCATTTTCAGTGCTATTTTTTTCATATACAAATGCAGATCCCAGTGTCAATAAGATCCAATCTGCTTCCTTAATAAATTTATTTGCTTTTTCCTGCGACCGGTTTATTTGATCAATAGCTTTGATCTTATCAATATTGGAAAATTTTGTGTGATGCTGCCAGCTTCCCCACAATTCATTGTAATAGAAAAGATCTTCTTCTTCATATATTTTACCCGTTGCATAAGAGATGAGTGCATTGGAAATACTTACCGGGTTGAATAGTATTCCATTAGGGTTTTCCAACACTGTAAACTTATGCACACTGAGTTTATTCCCAATCTGCTCAGTAAAACAGGAACCTGCAAGCATTAGTTTATTTCTATGACTGATCTTGAGTGGAAATGTATTTGGAAAAAATTCTGCGTGAAAATCCATTATTAAAATTGTAGATCGTTATGAGTTTCAAATAAATATTTCTGATGCCAGTTGGTTACATCTTGATAAATGTTCTGCATCCAATTCCATTGTCAAACCTGTATTTTTAAAATAACTGATCATGATCTCTGTATCCATATTCCCTACCAGATCATCTCCTGCCATTGGGCAACCTCCTATCCCTTTAATAGCTGAATCAAATCTCCGGCAACCGGCATTAAATGCGGCAGAAAGTTTTTCAGTGCGGGTATGGGGCGCAGAATGTAAGTGAACCCCAATCTCCGTTTCCGGAAAAGAAGGAATTAATTTATTTAATACAGATGTAATTTGTTGGGGGTTTGCCAATCCAACTGTATCAGCCAATGAAACGATCTTAATATCCAGTTCGGCCATTTTCTCTACCCAATGCAACACAATATTTTCATTGTATTCATCACCATAAGGATTGCCAAATCCCATGGAAATATATACTACCAATTGTTTTTGATTTTTGATGCATAAGTTGTGTATCTCGCTTACGGTTTCAAATGATGTTAGTATGGAAGAATTTGTATTTCGTTGTTGAAAAGTTTCAGAAATTGAAAAAGGGAATCCCAGGTAAGTTATCTCATCAAAAATAACTGCTTCAGTAGCTCCACGAAGATTGGCAACAATGGCCAGTAATTTTGAAACGGAATCAGTTAGTTCAAGCCCTTTTAAAACTTCAACTGTGTCGGCCATTTGAGGAATGGCTTTTGGTGAAACAAAACTCCCGAAATCGATGGTATCAAAACCTACTTTCAGCAATGCATTGATATAGCTGATCTTTTTTTCTGTAGGAATAAAATGCGGCCAGCCTTGCATGGCATCTCTTGGACATTCAACTAATCGGATCATTTTACTTTTAGACTCCATAATGTGTAAAGGTAGCAAGTATTACTATAACGATCTTTGCTTTATATGAATTTTCTCCCTGAGTCGATTAAAGAATCGTGCCCTTTCTTTTTCCCCCACTTCACTGATAAGGGTAGATTTTTTCATCAGATTTTCCAAATTGGTGAACATGGCATTATTAAATTGTTCATCCCTTGTTGTTACAAAATAAAGTACACTATGATTAATGAATGTTAGCCTTACATTGCTCATCTCAGCCAGTAAAGTATTATCCAGTGTTACAAATTCATTTACAAAAAGCCGGTAGGGAGCCGAATGCTTATCGGGTTCAGTTCCAACATTAAATTTAAGACCGGTTTCTGCCTGTCGTTCAATATGATTGATCAGTACCTCCAGTTTTTCGTATAATATTTTTACATCTGCATCATTTTTATATAGTCCTGACTCTCTTAAAAACTCTATCTGCCTGATGCTACTATTGATACTTTCTACATTCCATATTTCTGTTGTGGGAACTTTATTATATGCATCAATAACTTTTTTACTTAGCACATAATATTTGTCATATAAAGGATCTGATATAGAAAATTGGAGCTTTTGCATACTATCATAATGAAGTATCGAGCGCATCCAGAAATAAAATTTAAAAGCCGACAATTCAGGCACCTGGAAATGAACAAAAGGAGGTATATCCTTCATCAGGAAATACAGATGTCTTTTTTCAAAACTGTTGATAATATTCAGATTGCTGTTCACACTTTCCAGGTAATCTTCAAATACTGTCTTTGATTCATAGTTCACTCTTCCTGTAAAAATTAGTGCATCACTTTTCAAGTGTAGGAACTGATCTAATGATACATTATAATGTACACAAAGTTTCTGTATCTCTTCCAGGCCAATAACTTTTTCTCCCCTGATACGCCGGTAAGCACTGTCATTACTGATATTCAACACTTCTGCAACCTCATCTACCATTGATAAGTGTGCCGGCAGATTTGCCTTAATATGCTGAAAAAAAAGTTGTTGTACCTCACTAGTCTCCATGTATAGTTTATTTAGTAATAATTACTAAACAGGTTACCGTGTTTAGTATTATTTACTAAGAAAGATAAGGTAATTAGCATTTTTTGCAAAATATTCAAATAGTAAGCGCTAATTACAGCATTTAGGCAATATTCCCTAATTACAGAATGAGCTCGGGTTTTATCAATTATGAATACGGTTAACAGCAGTATAGCTTTGACTTATGAAACAAAAAATACAAA
>JANOPU010000231.1:0-10439 GCA_031422055.1 Ferruginibacter sp. | reverse complement strand
CTTCACCCAATGTTTTGGGAATAAAGCCATAATTAACAGGGTAGTGAAAAGAAGAATAGATCACCCGGTCTAGTTTTAGTAATCCTGTTTTTTTATCAATTTCATATTTGCAACGGCTACCCTGTGGTATTTCTATTAAAGCATTTACAATTACAGGTGCTTTGTCACCTTGATCTGCCCCATGCCATGGGTGAAGTACAAACATAATAGATTTTTAAAAATGTTTAATTGATTGGTAAATTTCCGGATGAAATATATTTGAAATCAATACACCATTCATTATTCATCCGAACCACTTTTATTTCCATTGGTTTATGCATATATGAATTTGAGTAATTGATAATAGTTGTAGAATCATCCAGATCCAGATATTTATTTATTTCATAAGATGCAGATTTATAATTTTTCTTTTTTTCAGCCGGCATCCTTTTATACAACATTTTATATGATTCAAATAGCTGTAAATTCTGTGTATCTTTTAAAATCAATTGTTGGGTAATTTCAAAATCGCCATCGAGGCTTGCCCGAATGAATGACCGGCCAGTATCCAAAGCGGTTGTTGGTCTTTTCTCTTTTTCATTGCTGCAGGAATAAGCCAGCGTAATTAATAGTAAGAAAGTCAGCGTCTTTTTAATCATAATAAATTTATTACAATAAAGTTAGTCATCTTTTTTTAAATGTATCCTGCACATGAAATAGGCAAACCCGGTTACAAAAAAGCACCCGGTTTGGGTGCTTGTAATAAATATATTTTTTATTATTTATCTTTCATCAGCCTCTTTAATGTATCAAGTGCTTCCATTCCTTTTTTCATCCCATCTTTCAATGAATCTACATTGAGGTTATTTAATTCATCCATGGCTTTACCGATGCTATCCGCTGGATTGATTCCTTTTTCATTCATTTTTTCCATACCCATACTCATCAATGAAGATTTATCAAAGGCAACTTTCCAACTTCCTTCTTCTTTTTTCAATGTATAGTTCAGGTTTTCACCAGTGGTTTTTTCTTTTACTGCAATAACAGCTTTATCCCCGTCAATTTTGGGTTCACCGATCTCCATATTGGCTTTACTGAATTTGTCTGAGTCCTTTTTGTCCTTAGCCATTTTCATGCCCATTTCCATCATATCGATCATAGACTTGCTGTCTTTTGTTGCAAGTTTACGGGCCGCTTCAATGTTGTTTTTTGAAAGTGCATCAAAGAACTGTTCTAATACTACTTTTGGATCTCCGCCACCTGATTTACAACCATTCAATGAAAAGGATGATAATACTACAATTGCTAAAAGAATTTTTTTCATAACCCGCTTTTTAATTTTAGCACCAAATGTAAAAACTTATTACTAAAATAATGATTTTATTTATATACAAGTTGTACCTGTAATTTACAAAAGGGCTGTAGAAATATATCATCCACACCAATAAATTCAAACGATTTTATATGACTGTGATTGAATACTAGTTTCTTATTACTGGCTTTTAGTAAAGTTTTGTATACAAATTCTGCGCAATACATCCGGTCATCTGTTTTAAGGTCAAAATCCATATCGAACATTATTTGATTAATGAAATGATCTCTTGCAACTATTGCAAACTTTCTTTTAATACTATCTTCCATGTTAAACCTGAATATACCAATACCCTTATTGTTGTATGGTTCAGCAAAATATTCAATGGCCTCTCTTTTCAATAACTGGTTGGGGTTAAATTCACCACCAAGTGCATGGTAAACAAATATGCTGTCACCTTCAATACTTGCAATGCCACAATGTGAGTAGGTTTTGTTTCTTTGGTTCAGGTTCCGTAGACTTTCACTCGTGAAATCATTTCCGGTACGGGTAATGATGTCACCATTTTGGATATCCTTTTTTGTTTTGTATATCTCAATGAATGCCCTTTTTATAAATGCAATTCGCTTGAGGGAATCTTGTTTAGATGGGATAAAAGTTTTGTAAGTATTTTTTTGTTCACATGCTGCTAAAATAAAAATAAGGCAGCTCAGGAGCCACCTTATTGTAGTCAGCATAAAATTATTCATTGATATTGGAAACTATTTTTTTAATCCTTCATTCATCTGTTTTTCGTCGTCCTTATTATATGCTTTAATGATTGCTTTTACCAGTTTATGACGTACCACATCTTCTTCATCAAGTTCTACATAGGAAATGCCTTCAATATGCTTTAGTATCCTCGCAGCTTTGAATAAACCACTTTGCTGATTCTTTGGCAGATCGATCTGTGTCGGATCACCGGTAATGATTGCTTTTGCATTTGGTCCGATACGTGTCAGGAACATTTTTATCTGAAGGTCGTTTGTGTTCTGAGCCTCATCTAAAATAATAAAAGCATTATCAAGTGTTCGGCCACGCATATAGGCCAGTGGTGCAATCTCAATTGTCCTGGTACTCATGTAATACCCCAGTTTATCAGCAGGTATCATGTCATCCAGTGCATCATATAATGGCCTGAGATATGGATCAATTTTTTCTTTAAGGTCACCGGGTAAAAAACCCAGACTTTCACCTGCTTCAACGGCAGGTCTTGTTAAAATGATTTTTTTAACCAATTTATTTTTCAATGCTCTTACTGCCAAAGCAACAGCCGTATAAGTTTTACCGGTACCTGCTGGCCCGATAGCAAAAACGATATCGTTTTTATCGCATTCGCTTACCATTACTTTTTGGTTAGCAGTTCTTGCACGAACCGTTTTACCATTTGGGCCAAATACAAGAACATCATTTGGATTTCGATCCATGAAATTATCAACTACTTTTTCATCATCTCCTCCAAGGATCTGATCAAAATAATTTTCACTCATGTGTCCGTTACGTTCCAGGTATTGAACCAGTAAATCAATTTTTTCTTTAGCTTCTTCAATTTGTTCCGGGGCTCCGCTTAATTTTATTTGCGTGCCACGACTTAAAATTTTTAACAGGGGGAATTTCTTTTTCAGAATATCAAGTTTACCGTTGTTTACTCCAAAAAATTCAATCGGGTTTACGGTTTCAAGGTTAATGATTGTGTCTGTCAATGCGTTTCAGTTTTAATGCTTTTTTTTACTTTTAAAAAGAAGCAGGTTGGGGTAAATTGAAAATTGTTACGTGTTGAACTATTAAATTACTATGACCAAATTATTATACATAACGTATATAATGCGAATTTAATTATACACATTCGCATTTATTTAGTGGAAAAGTTAAAAGAATTGTATTGGTAAAAACATTAACGAAATATAAAATCAATCATGTTCTTATTATTATCCATTTAAAAACGGGCAACCAATTTTAAATTGATAAGTCTTGGAGTAAGCCTGTTTGGTATAGCATAGACTGTATTCGAAAAATCTTTTATCAATTGAAATGAAATCGTGTTATCCCTGTTGATCAGGTTAAATACTTCGAAACTTAACCAAATATTATCAAAACCTCTGAAAGGACTATGGCTTCTTCTTAAAGATCTTTCACTTAATAATAATGCGCTGAAACCTACATCTAATCTTATATATGGATCAATGATCAATGAATTTCTATAACGCACACTGTTGGGAATATTATACGACATGTTGCTTCCATACAACAGGTTAAGGTGCACTTTAAAATTTTTATTTGTGGATAAATAATCTTCCAGGTACAAACCTATTGTGATTAGCCTGTCAGTTGGCCTGCGCAACCAACCAACATTATTTTGTATGCTATCCGCAATAACCTGATCTGTTGATCCTGATGTGATGACCTCTCCGGCAGCATTTGTATAAACAGAATACTTATCATTATCTAAATTTTCTTTGCTTTGCATAAAGCCAATGCTTAGCCAGCTTTCTGCATCTTTAACCAATTCTCCAAAAAGCCTTAACTCTAATCCTGTTGCATATGCTTTTGCATTGTTATCACCGAGGTATCTTATTTTAACATTATCAATGTCATAAGGAACAATGTCCCTCATAGCTTTATAATATGCTTCTGTTGTAATTCTGAAAGGACGGCCACCCGGCCCCTTAAAATTATAATCCATGCCGGCAATAAACTGTACACTTTTTTGTGCCTGAATATTTGTGTTTACGCTGCCGTCATATTTTCTAAGTTCTCTGTAAAAAGGAGGTTGATTGTATATACCTGCTGCAATTTTAAAAATGATATCTTTTTTCCATTTTGGTTTCCAACTTGCCTGTAGTCTGGGACTGATAAAAAATTCTTTATTCAAACTATTATAATTATACCGTAAACCAATTTGTAAGGTTATGTCATGTTTTGTTTTTAGAAAATGAATATTATCCTGAATGTAGCCACTATACTTTTGAATAGTTAAATTTGTCGAACTGTTCAAAGCATTAAATAATTGCAGGCCTGATGGATTATACGGTAGTGAATATCCTGCAGAATCCTGGTATTCCCATTGTTTAAGTTTGTCATTAATTTTTGTTTGTTCTATGCTGTTACCCCATTGAAAAAAATGCCGTCCTTTATCCAGGCTTCCTTTGTGACTTGCATTCCATACTTCAATATTGAGGTCATTGCGTGCATAATTCTGATAAAATCCAGAACCCAAAGGGTTAACAATCTGTCCAAAAGTACTGCTGGTATTATCAAAATCCCTGTCGCCAAAAAGATATGATCCGCTAATATCAAAATTCTCTTTTTCATCATCTTTAAAGCGGCTTACCATCCACTTTAATTTCAGATTTTTATTTGGCGAATGAATCATTGTTGCTCCGATCATACTCGTAGTGTAACTGTCTTTTTCCTGCCCCTCAAAATAAATATCCAGGCCAAGATTAGAAGTGAAAAGCGGTGAAAAAACTGAAGTAGTCTTTTTAACTGATTCAGGGAAATAGGAAAATCTGGATGATGATAGAATACCCAGAAATTCAAATTGAATCTTTGAGTTCAGCTTGTATGTAATATATCCCTGGATGTCTGAAGCGGATGGTATATATGCTCCTTGAGTTGGCTGGCTACTAAGGATACTACGATTGCTTTTATTTCTTACTCCTACCAGATATGTTATCGCATTCTTTTTTGCTGCGCCTTCAAGATGAAAACCTTGTTCCAATAAGCTTATGTATGCAGTTCCGCCAAACTTATTTGTTTTTTTATATTGAATATCCAATACACTGCTCATTTTATCTCCATACTTTGATTGAAATCCACCAGTAAAGAAATTTACATTTTTTGTTAATTCCGGATTTATTAAACTGAGTCCTTCCTGTTGTCCGCTGCTTACCAGATAAGGCCTGTAAATTTCAAAATCATTAATATAAATAAGGTTTTCATCATAATTTCCGCCCCGTACATTATATTGGGAAGTAAGTTCATTATTACTGCCAACCAGAGTCTTGATCAAAGCTTCTATTCCTCCGGATACACCAGGAATCACAAGGGCATTTTTTGGGTTAATTTTTACAAGGCTGTTTTCCCTTCGTTCTTTTTCATCAGATACAACAACCGTTTCAAGTGTTTTACCATCCCGGGTCATACGTATTGTTATTTGTTCAGTTTCTCCGGGACTCAAATAAAAATTCTTTTGTATTGTTAAAAAACCATTGTAACTAAAAATTAGTGCTAATGGTTTTTCCGCTGCAACACGAATATTGAATGTTCCGCTGTCTGTAGAAACAATACCTGAATTTTTACCAAGTATAACAATGGAAACATTATTTAATGTCTGCTCATTTTCGTCAAGAATTCGGCCAGTAACTGTTGCGAATTTATTCTGAGCATGAACATTGATGTAAAAAAAGCAAAATATAAAAGCAGTCAGCAGTCTCATTTGTTGAAGATAATTTTTTTGCTTTATAAACTTAAGGGTTTATATACACTATTCTATTTATTTTTGAAGAAAATACAATTTTTGAAAACATATTTGATAAAACTGTTCTTTTTGATCGTTCTGATTAACGGATGCGACGGTAATAAAAAACACGAACCAGATATTAAGCAGCAATCATTAAAGTCCAAAGATAATGAAGCCATCGATTTTGCCGCCAGGGGATTAGAAAATTTGAACACATCCGGTAATATGAAAGACATCATTTGTCAGACTTGGGATATTAAAGAAGATATTGCAGATGCAGTTGATGCCGATCCTTCATCAAACATTGAAATGATCTATCGGGGTTATTGTCTTTTTAGTGATGGATCAATGGTGAAAGATCCCAGAGGTATTATTCAGTTTGGTAATTGGAGTATGAATGATTCAGTAAAACCTATCACAATCAATTTCTCTTTTGCCAATGGCGAAAAAGAAATATATCAGCTTGCTTACCTGATGCCATATGAAATGAAACTTACCAGAATGAATCGCGGAAAAAAAGTGATCATTGATCTGTCTTCTCAGGCAATAAGAAATATTGATATAAAAGAAGACCCCTTTTATGTTTCCAATAATCTATGGCGAGTTAAACCTGCTAAATCTGAAACGGATGAAGAATTAAAATTACGGTTGAAAAACTGCATTCATTTCTATGTGTTGTTTTATAACCTGATGATACATGCAGAGTCAACAGCAGTATCATTTACAGGCTTACCATCTTGCTTTAGATGGTATGGCGGCGGGATTTATTTACAAAAAGAAAATCAAATTCAAAATAAATGGATAAATACATTTTATAATAAGGAACAGGCTATGAAAGTATATAAACTCGCTGATAAACTTATGAGCTATAAATACGAATGGCCTAAAAAAGAACGCAATTGGTTAAAATTAAATCTGGCTGTTTTGAAACAAATGGAAAGCAGGTTAGATTCTCTTTAATTACTTATTCAAGTTGTGTTCAACAGAATGGAGTAATATTTTGATATACCAACTTTTCCCGTATTTATAAATATTTTAAAGTTTCAATCGTAGTTAGCGGATCTTTTGATCTGAATACAGTATTTCCTGCCACCAATACATCAGCGCCCGCATCAATAATTGATTTTGCATTTTCAAGTGTTACACCTCCGTCGATCTCTATTTTTACATTCAGTGAACGTTCACTGATCATTTCTTTTAATTGCTTTATTTTATTGATCGTGTGAGGTATAAATGATTGTCCGCCAAATCCCGGATTCACACTCATCAAACAAACCAGGTCTATATCAGCCAGTACATCTTTCAGTGTATCAACGGGTGTATGCGGGTTGATGGCTATGCCGGCTTTCATACCAAGTCCTTTGATCTGCTGTATGTTGCGATGAAGATGCCTGCATGCTTCTATATGTATGGTGAGGTTATCAGCACCGGCTTTTTTAAATGCTTCTGTAAATTTTTCCGGTTCTTCTATCATTAAATGTACATCACAGCATTTGCTTGTTGTTTTACGGATGAATTCAATGATCATTGGCCCAAAACTGATATTTGGCACAAATCTTCCATCCATTACATCCAGGTGAAACCAATCTGCCTTGCTTTTATTGAGCATATCGCAATCTCTTTGAAGATGAAGGAAATCGGATGATAATAGTGAAGGTGCAATGAGTGCCATGGTTTGTTTATTTATTAAGATTAATATTTTTTTCTGGATACTGCCCGCCCGGCTGAACGCCGTTCGGAAGGGGATACTGGATACTGGATACTGGATACTGGATACTGGATACAAGATATTATACTCTTCGTTTCCAATACCCAACTCCTATCTCCTAACTCCTGTCCTAACTCCTAACCTCAAAAGCGCTTCTGTAGCTTCCAAATAATCCGGGTCAATTAACAATGCATTCTTGTATGACTGTATTGCTTCCGGTATACGGCCTAATTTTTCAAGGCATTTACCGCTGTAAAAATATCCCTCATCAAATCTATTCTGCAATGTAATTGCTTTATTCAATATGGTGAGGGATTCTGTAAATTTTCCAAGATCATATAGCGCAATTGCTTTTTCCCGATAAGCATCCATGTAAGTAAAGTTCAGCGAAAGACATTTGTCAAAAAATTCAATGGCTTTTATTTTTTCATTTTTGTACGTGAAAAACAAACCTTTAATAAAATAGGCATCTTTATCAGCTTTAGACTTATATCCATTTAGTAAAGCATCTGCCATGTCAATGGAAAGTGGGTTTCTTGTCTGTGCATATAATGTACCTAAAGAAATAATGGTTTGCATAGCAGGAAAGATCCCAATGGATTTTTCAAATGACCGGATAGCATTTACGGTATCTCTATCCTCAAAGTGTAAAGTTGCTTTTATATTCCAAATTCTCGCATTCAAACTGTCATTTTCTAAAATATTATTAACTTCTTTAAGTGCGATACTATAATAACCACTATCCCTGAAATACTGTACCAGTCTTTCTTTAAGCAATAATGAATCAGGGTATTGCACAATGGCTTGCCTTATTATTCCTTCTTCATTCGGCTGTATGGAAAACGGGATGGCTCGTTTTTCTGAAAGGCTATTATTATTACAGGCAAAAAGCGTAAGAAATATAAAGTAAACAGTTTTTTTCATGATCGAAATTTCAGCCGCAAAAATAATGTTTCGAAGACAGAAGCATGACAAAATTATTACAATTTAAGTTTCTTACAACAGTATCTTTGTTCAAATAAAATTGTGTAAATGAAATACAAGCTTTTATTACCCTTATTTATCTTAATACTAGTGATGGGTTTTAGTTTTAAGAAAACAATTGTTGAGGTTTTGCCTTCGCTTAATGATACGATACATTTTCCAGGTGAAACACATTTTAAAAATGTTCAGCAACTCACCTTTGGTGGTGACAATGCCGAAGCATATTTTAGTTTTGACGGTAAGTACCTGGTTTATCAGAAAACAAATCTGAAAGAAGGTATTGCCTGCGACCAGATATGGATGGGCAAAGTGCCAACAGAGCCCGGTGAGAAATTTAAACCCAAACTGGTTAGCACGGCAACTGGCAGAACAACTTGTGCTTATTTTTATCCTGATGGTAAACATATCCTTTATGGCTCAACGCATATAGGAAACAGAGATTGTCCTCCTGTGCCCGATAGAAGTAAATATGGAAACAAATATATTTGGGCTGTTTATGAAGACTTTGATATTTTCAAAGCGGATACAAACGGCAGAATCGTAAAGCGACTTACTAAAACTAAAGGGTATGATGCTGAGGCTACTTTTTCTCCCAAAGGGGATAAGATATTATTTACATCTATGCGTGGTGGTGATCTTGATCTCTATACCATGGATCCTGATGGAAAGCATGTAAAACAAATCACCAATATGTTGGGCTATGATGGCGGAGCATGGTTTAGTCCGGATGGTAAGAAAATTATATGGAGGGCATCAAGACCAAAAACAGTTGCCGAAATAAAAGAATACAAAGATCTGATAGCAGAAAATTTAGTGGCCCCTACGCATATGGAGGTATGGATTTCTAATGCAGACGGCAGTGATGCAAAACAGGTAACTGATCTGGCTCAGGCAAACTGGGCGCCTAATTTTACACCTGATGGCAACCATTTTATTTTTTGCAGTAATCATGAATATAAAAGAGGCTTCCCTTTTAATATGTACCTGGCAAATGCTGATGGTTCTGATATTCAAAAAATATCCAGGGATAAAGGGTTTGACGCATTTCCAATGTTCAGTCCTGATGGTAAAAAAATTGTTTTCTGCAGCAACAGGAATAATGGGGGAACAAGGGATACGAATGTATTTATTGCTGATTGGGTGGAGTAAGAAGCAAGTTCATAGTTTATAGTTCATATTTTGTGAACTTACTATGGTTTGAAGTACTTCAATTATCGAAGGCCCAACTATGAACTGTAAACCAAGAACTGGTTTTATAGTTCTATCACCTCACAATCCTTCATTTCCTTCCCATCAATCACAAATCGTATTATAGTTCTCACTTTTTGCCATCCTTGTTTTCCGGCAGCACCCGGATTCATGTGCAGGCAATTCAGTTTAGCATCAAACATGATCTTTAAAATATGGGAATGTCCGCCGATGAATAATTTGGCTTCATGTTCAATGATCTCATTTTTTACGCCCGGAGCATAGCGGTTGGGATAACCACCGATATGTTGCATGAAAACATTTACTCCTTCAATAGTAAAATGTAATTTTTCCGGGTAAATAGCCCTGATATCATTGCCATCAATATTTCCATAAACACCCCTAATGGTTAGTCCACTTTGAGTGGCCAGACTATTAACAAGATCCATATTCCCAAAATCTCCTGCATGCCAGATCTCCTGGCAATTTTTAAAATGCTCAAAAACAGTTTCATCGAGGAAACTGTGCGTATCTGATATAAGGCCAATTCTTGTCAAAATAAATCAAATTTAAATGTTAGATTTGATTTGAAGATAAATCACAATTTTATCACATGCCGCTTTTTAGAAATTTTACTTATCATATCGATAAACGCAACTGGAAATATTATTTCCTTATGCTTGCATTGTGTAAAGGTTATTAGTTCAATTGTTTTCCAATAAACCAATTTACTAATAAACTAATAAACTAAACATGCCCCATTATCA
>JANOPU010000230.1:0-19346 GCA_031422055.1 Ferruginibacter sp. | reverse complement strand
AAGAAGGGAGCCAGAGGTTCCCTTCTTCTTTTGTAAGCCATTATGAGCAGGGAAAATCAGATAGAAACAGTACAAAAATTAATACAGCCTTTGCTGGTGGATGACATATTTTTGGTTGAAATTAAGATCAAACCAATTAATAATATCAAGATCTACCTTGACGCAGATAGCGGTTTAGGTATTGAGAAGTGTATTAAAATTAACCGTGCTTTGTATAAAATAATGGAAGAAATGTCCATTTATCCCGATGGAGATTTTTCGCTGGAAGTATCAAGCCCCGGCATCGAAGAGCCACTTAAGTTGCACAGGCAATACCTTAAGAATATCGGAAGGGAAGTGGAAGTGACATATAATGATGGTTCCATAAAGACAGGCAAACTGTTATCCGTAAACGAAAAAGAACTTAAAATTGAATATACAGAAGGTAAAAATAAGAAAGCAGTTATTATTCAATTGGATATTCCGTTATCAGAAATAAAACAAACTACTGTTCAGATAAAATTTTAATTAACACACAAAACCCCTGACCGGCGGGGAAAGATCAATGCCGGCGTGGAATATGGCAAGCATTAATTTAATCGACTCCTTCCAGGAATTCAAAGAAGCGGAAAACATTGATCGTCCAACGCTCATGAAAGTAATGGAAGACGTGTTTAAAACACTTATCCGTAAAAAATATGGCAGCGATGAATGTTTCGACGTTATTGTAAACGATCAGAAAGGTGATCTGGAAATTTTTCGCCGACGTACAATTGTTGATGATGATGATTTGTACAACACCTTAACTGAAATTGAATATAAGGATGCGATTAAAATTGAACCCGATTACCAGGTAGGAGAAGAATTATACGAAGAAGTGGATATTCAGAAAGAGTTTGGCCGCAGGGCGATTCTGGCTGGAAAGCAAACACTTGCAGCAAGGATCAATGACCTGAAAAAGAATATACTGGTAAAAAAATATGAAGATCGCATTGGCGAAATAGTAACGGGAGAAGTGTATCAGGTTTGGAAAAAAGAAGTGCTGATTCTGGATGAAGACAGCAATGAAATGTTACTACCAAAATCTGAACAAATTCCAAGTGATTATTTTAAAAAAGGGGAGACAATCAGGGCAGTAGTTAAAAAAGTAGAATTGAAGAATAGCCAGGCGGTAATTATATTATCCCGTACAAGCCCTTCTTTCCTCGAAAAATTGCTGGAGATAGAAGTTCCGGAAATATTTGATGGATTGATCGTAGTTAAAAAGATAGTAAGAGATCCGGGGGAAAGAGCAAAAGTAGCTGTAGAAAGTTACGATGACAGGATCGATCCGGTTGGTGCATGTGTAGGTATGAAAGGAAGCCGTATTCATGGGATCGTTCGGGAATTAAAAAATGAAAATATTGATGTTATTAACTGGACATCCAACACTCAGTTACTGATTCAGCGTTCATTAACTCCGGCAAAAATTACCAGCATAGATATGGATACCGAGAAAATGCATGCAAATGTTTATCTAAAACCAGATCAGGTTTCTTTGGCTATTGGGCGTAGGGGAGTTAATATCAAACTTGCTTGTGAATTAACCGGATATGAAATAGATGTCTTCCGCGATAATGAAGGAGAGGAAGAAGATTATGATATCAACCTGGATGAATTTACTGATGAAATAGAAGCATGGGTCATTGAAGAATTAAAAAGAGTTGGTTGTGATACAGCCCGGTCTGTGCTTGATTTGACAGCAGAAGAGCTGGAACGCAGAACAGATCTGGAAAAAGAAACAATAGAAGACGTAAGAAGAATTTTGAAAGAAGAATTTGAAAAAGAATAAAAAAATGTATGATGTGTGATGTATGATGTATGATGCCCGGTCCATGCGGTCCCAAATCATACATCATACATCATAAATCATACATCATACAACATACATAAACTAAAGAATGGCAGAAGTAATAACACCAAGGTTGATGGCGGCGGCCAAAGAATTTAACATAGGTACTAATACCTTGATTGATTTTCTTATTTCAAAAAGTTTCAGCGGAGATGACTTAAAGCCCACTACAAAACTTTCAGAGGAAATGTATCGTGTGCTTCAATCAGAATTTCAGGGGGATAAAGCCGCTAAGCAAAAAGCGGAACAAATAGATCTTCCGAAAGGCGCGGGCGCCAATGAACATAAAAAGAAAAGAGACGAAGAAGATCTTTCTATAAAGAAAAAAGATGAAAAGCCTAAAGCAAAAGAGGAACAACCTGCTGTTCCTGTTACAGATGTAACTCCGACAGAGGACGCTAAAGATGTTTTAGCTAAGAAGAGTGAAGAAAAGACAAAAGAGGCAACAAAAGATGAAGTAAAAGAAAACGAACCGACTGTTTCTAAAATAAGCGCACCGGAATTGGAGTCGCCAAAAGTGTTAGACAAAATAGATCTTGATGCAATAGACTCTTCTACACGCCCTAAAAAATCTACAAAAAAGGAATCTCCAACTTCAGAAGAAAAAACAAAATCTAAAAAATCTGAAGTTGAAGAGAAAAATAAACCTGAAAAAACAACTGTTGAACCAGAAGCAGAAATAGTAAAACCTGTAGTTCCTGAAATTGTTGAGCCACCATTAGTTGAAAATATACAGGCGGAAAAACTTTCAGGCCCCAAGATCTTGGGAAAAATAACTTTACCGGTTGATAGTGATACCAGGCCAAAGAAAGAATCTAACGAGGATAAGCGTAAACGTAAGCGTATACCAATAGAGAAAAAACCCGGTGCTCCAAATCAGGGTCAGGGTACTGCACCTCCAAGAGGTAACAGGCCTATTGTTGATAACCGTGATAATAGGAATACCGGAGGGCAAAATCGTCCACCTGCCGGTAGTAATCGTTTTGCAAGGCCGTCTCAAGGTGCGCCGGCAAAAAGGGAAGACAAGGTAATTGATGCAAAAGAGATTCAGGAAAAATTAAAACAAACACAAGCAAAACTGGCAGGCTCCGGCGGACGAGGCAAAAGCCTGAAAGCTAAATACCGTAAAGCAAAGCGGGAAGAAATGGCAGAGCAACAAGGCGCTGCGGGAGTGGAAGGAAATAAATTACAGGTCACAGAATTTATTTCTGTAAGTGAGCTTGCCGGATTAATGGAAGTTAGTTTTGCAGACATTATCAGTAAGTGTATGAGCCTTGGAGTCATGGTATCAATCAATCAACGATTAGAGGCAGACATCATTGAACTTGTGGCAGGAGAATTTGATTTTGAAGTAGAATTTATAGGTGTGGATGATGCCGCAGAACTGGAAAATATTACTGATGATGATAATCCTGAAAATTTAAAACCGAGGCCGCCAATTGTTACCATTATGGGTCACGTAGATCATGGAAAAACATCCCTGCTTGATTATATCAGGCATACAAATGTTATTGCCGGTGAGGCCGGTGGTATTACTCAGCATATTGGTGCGTATGAAGTTACTACCAAAGACGGGCGGGCGATCACTTTTCTGGATACACCCGGTCACGAGGCGTTTACAGCCATGCGTGCACGTGGTGCTAAGGTTACAGATATTGCCGTAATTGTTATAGCAGCAGATGATGCTGTGATGCCTCAAACAAAAGAAGCCATCTCTCACTCGCAGGCAGCAAATGTTCCGATGATATTTGCTATAAATAAAATGGATAAGGATGGGGCAAATCCGGAAAAGATAAAGGAACAGCTTTCAACAATGAATATATTGGTAGAAAGCTGGGGTGGTAAATTTCAAAGCCAGGAAATAAGTGCAAAAAGTGGTATTAATATAGAACTACTGCTTGAAAAAATTTTACTGGAAACAGATATACTTGAATTAAAAGCAAACCCAGATAAACATCCAAGCGGTACCGTTATCGAGGCTTCTCTTGATAAAGGCCGTGGTTATGTAGCCACGATACTGGTACAAAACGGAACTTTGAAACAGGGAGATATGATCGTATCCGGACAGTATTTCGGAAAGATCAAGGCTATGTATAACGAGCGGAATCAACGTGTGGAAGTTGCACCGCCATCTACTCCGGTACTCATCCTTGGATTGAACGGTGCCCCACAAGCCGGGGAAACCTTCCGTGTTTTTGAAAACGAATCGGATGCAAGGGCTATGGCAAATAAACGCGGACAGTTATTACGTGAACAGGGGATCAGGGCCAAAAAGCATATTACTCTGGATGAGATCGGACGTCGCCTGGCGCTTGGAAACTTTAAAGAACTGAATGTTATTATAAAAGGAGACGTGGATGGTTCTGTTGAAGCATTGAGTGATTCTTTACAGAAATTAAGTACAGAAGAGATCGTAATAAAAGTGATTCACAAAGCAGTTGGTGCCATTACAGAAAGTGATGTTACCCTTGCAAATGCATCAGATGCTATCATCATTGGTTTCAATGTTCGGCCGTCGATGCAGGCAAACAAGCTTGCAGAAAGTGAATCGATCGAGATAAAATTATATTCTATCATCTACAACGCCATAGAAGAGATCAAGAGTGCCATGGAAGGAATGCTGGAACCGGGTGTGGAAGATAAGATACTTGCTAATGTTGAGATCAGGGAAACATATCGTTTCGATAAAGCAACTGTTGCCGGTTGTTTTGTGTTGGATGGAAAAATAGCACGTAATAACAGGATCAGGCTGGTAAGGGATGGTATCGTAATATTTACCGGTGAACTGGCAAGCCTGAAACGTTATCGCGATGATGCAAAAGATGTTTCTTCAAATATGGAATGCGGATTGGTAATAAAGAATTACAATGATATTAAAGTTGGGGATATTGTGGAAGCGTTTGAAGAGATGGAAGTTAAACGTACATTATAAAGAAAGTTCATAGTTTATAGTTCACAGTTGCAACCTTAGCGGGTTGTAACCTTTTATGTAACAGTTGCATAATAAAGTTCAAAGTTTACAACCAACTATGAACTAAGAACTATGAACTGGCTAATTCTACCAATTTTTTGTTAAATGACTTTTCAAAACCATCGCTTGAATAATACAGGATTAATTTTACGGTCAACAATAACTAAGAAATTGAGATTGATGCATCAAATGAGAAATAGAATTTTACTAACTGTATTTTCACTCGCCACATTCACCATGTGTTTTGCACAACCTAAAAAAGTTGTTGCAGATAAGATCGTAGCAGTAGTAGGAAATAAGATAGTTTTAAAAAGCGATATTGATAATAGCCTGGTTGATCTGCAAAGACAGGGAATTGAATTACCACCGGATGCCAGATGTCTTACTCTGGAACAAAGTATAGGGATCAAAGCATTGGTATTGCAAGCTGAAAAAGATTCATTGCCGGTTACTGATGAAGAAGTAGAAGCAGATATTGATAATCAGATCCGTTATTTTATCAGCCAGTATGGTTCAAAAGATGAGCTGGAAAAAGTAGCCGGAAAAACAGTTTACCAGTTAAAAGAAGATTTTAAGGAAGGTTTCAGAGATAGAAAACTTGCTGCGGCCATGCGTAATAAGATTGTTGATGATGTTAAAATAACACCAACAGAAGTAAAAAATTATTTTGAAAAGATACCGGTCGATAGTTTAGTATTATATGAAAGTGAAGTAGAAGTTGGACAAATTGTTTGTTTTCCAAAAGCCAGCAGGGATGCGGAGCAATATTGTATAGAACAGTTGTATGAGTATAAAAAGCAAATTGAAAACGGAAAGAAAGATTTTACTGCATTAGCTGTCATAAATTCAGAAGACCCTGGTGTAAAAGTAAATAGCGGGCAATATGAAATTAATCGTAATCAAAAAGACCTCGATCCTACCTGGCTTTCAAAAGCATTTACCTTAAAGGAAGGACAAATATCAAATCCATTTAAATCAAAATTTGGGTATCACATCATCCAATTGGTCAGCAGGGCAGGCGATGATGCTGTTGTTCGTCATATCTTAAAGATCCCGCAGGTAACGCAATATGAAATAAAGGATGGTGTTGCAAAATTGGATACGGTAAGATCTAAATTAGTTGCAGGGGTCATTGAATTCGGAACGGCTGTTTCAAAATACAGTGATGATGAGGCAAGCAAATTTACTGCCGGTATGTTACAAGGAAACAACGGAACCTTTTTAAACATCGACCAGCTTGATAAAGATATGGTAGCGATGATGAAGAATCTGAAAGTAGGAGAATATTCGCAACCGGTTGAGTATACAGATGAACGTGGTAAAAAAGGGGTGCGCATTGTTTATTTAAAAACAAGAACTGCGCCACACAGAGAAAATATAAAAGATGATTACAGTAAAATTGCCCAACGTGCTTTAGAAGTCAAAAAAGAAGATGCGCTTGAAAAATGGTTCAGCAGTAAAATAAAAACGTATTACGTAAGGATCGATGATGAATATAAGGACTGCAAGGCAATGGAAAAATGGATAAATGCATCCGATGCAACCGGTAAAAACTAGAGCAGTTATAAATTCTTCAAAAGCGGGTGTATGTTACACTCGCTTTTTTTACCTCACCCCAGCCCTCTCCCAAGGAGAGGGGGTATGATTCGTATTAGGAAAAGGTGATCGTTAAGAAAATATATTTGTAAACGTGAATATGCTATTGGCTTGCTTTTTTACCTCACCCCAGCCCTCTCCAAAGGAGAGGGGGTATGATTTGTATCGTGAAGAAGCTGAAGTAATAAAAGTATAGTAGTAAACATAAATATGCCATTGTCTAAAAACCAAGTACTACCAAAATCCTACTCCCTCTCCTTTGGAGAGGGCTGGGGTGAGGTAAAATAAAAAAACACAATAAATTGATAGAAAAAAAAAACGTGATAGGTATTGAAGAGAACGCAGTTCTCATCGGCCTCATTCAAAAAGACCAGGACGAGCAGCAGGTAAAAGAATATATGGATGAGCTGGCCTTCTTAGCAGAAACAGCCGGGGTTTCTACCGTAAAAAGATTCACACAAAAAATGCAACGGCCCGATAGCAAGACTTTTGTAGGAAAGGGTAAACTCGAAGAAATAAAAAATTACATCGCTTTAAAAGGAAATATCACGCTCGCAATTTTTGATGATGAGCTAACCGGGTCGCAGATCACTAATATTGAAAAAGCTCTTGAAATAAAAACGATCGACCGCAGTGATCTCATCCTGGATATATTTGCCAGTCGGGCTAAAACAGCGCAGGCTAAAACACAGGTAGAGCTGGCGCAGTATCAATATATTTTACCAAGGCTAAAAGGAATGTGGAAGCATTTGGAAAGACAGGGAGGCGGTGTAGGAACCCGAGGGCCGGGTGAAACAGAAATAGAAACCGATCGCCGTATTGTAAAAGATAAGATAGGGCTATTACGCAAACGATTGTCCGAAATTGATAAGCAATCATTTACACAAAGAAAAGAGCGGGGAGAATTTATCAGAGTGGCTCTGGTGGGATATACCAATGTGGGAAAGTCCACCATCATGAATATATTGAGTAAGTCGGATGTATTTGCCGAGAATAAATTATTTGCTACACTGGATACAACCACAAGAAAAGTGGTATTTGAACAAACGCCATTTTTGTTGAGTGATACGGTAGGGTTTATACGAAAATTACCGCATCACCTGGTAGAGAGTTTTAAAAGCACGCTGGATGAAGTAAGAGAAGCGGATATTTTATTACATGTGGTAGATATATCACACCCGCAGTATGAAGAACAACTGGCCGTGGTGAATAAAACACTAGCCGAATTGGGTTGTACCGAAAAACCAACGGTAACTATTTTCAACAAGATGGACCAGTATGCAACACAGGTATTTGATCAGTGGCTGGAGGAAGAAGTAAAGCAGGATATTTTAAGAGAATTAAAAGAAAGGTGGCAAACAGAGACTAAGGATAACTGTGTATTTATTTCGGCCACCGAAAGAACTAACCTGGATATATTGCGGCAGACCATTTTGAATAAGGTGCGGGAGATGTATAGGATACGGTATCCTTATAAAGCTGAATTCTTTTATTAATTATTCTTTACTTTTTGTCTTGACACAAAAAGTAACAAAAAAATCAAGAACCAAACGATATACAGCCCGTTTGGTTCAGTAGCTCTGACCAACAATTGTGCAAAGTAAATTGAGCATTTATATTCATAGCTATCCCATAAAATTGATTTCCTTTTTATGCAAACTCTCGAATCTATGAATAGAATTACAACTGCTGAGGCTACTATGCACAACTGTTCCACAAGGCTACTTCCCACAATCGGGCTGTATTCGATTGTGGGGGTCTTTTTTTGTTACTTTTTTTGTGGTACATCCCGATTATTTCGGGAGACAAGCAAAAAAGCAAATAAAAAATTTACAAGGAGACGAATAATGTATGGCAGATTGCCATGAATTTTTGTAATGGATAAACAAAAAAAATACACCTGGCACAAATTAGCAACCAGCCTGGAAGAATTACAGTTTCCTGTTTCAGGCCTGGCAGAACTGGAAATTGCCGGCAAAAAGATCTGCATCAGCTTACACAAAGACCAGTTACACGCCTGTGCAGCCAAATGCCCCCATGCAAGCGGAAAACTGGCGGATGGCTTTATAGATGCACTTGGAAATATAGTTTGCCCTATACATCGCTACCGGTTCAGCCTGGAAAATGGCCGAAACAGCAGCGGAGAGGGGTACTTTTTAAAAACATATCCCATAGAAAAAAGGGAAGATGGCATATTCATAGGGATAGAAAGCCCGGGTATATTGAATTGGTTAAAATAGTTTCGATTATTTTTTCAGCAAAAACTAAAAACCCCTATTTTTGCAACCCCAATAAGGGGGCCTTGGTTCGTGTCACACGATACAAGATGAGATTCCTCCTTAGTCGTAGTTTTTCGTTACGACGCAGGAGTAAGCAAAAAACAAGATCCCGATTAATATCGAGACTCAGTTTAAAATAAAATAGTATTCCTCCTTAGCTCAGTTGGTTAGAGCATCTGACTGTTAATCAGAGGGTCGCTGGTTCAAGTCCAGCAGGGGGAGCTGAAAAAAATATAAAGGGTTATAGTTTTATACTATGACCCTTTTTATATTCCGCTAAGCAATTTGAACAGCTGATGATTTTCATAAAAGTTCTCCCGCCCTATCTTATGTTTGATCAGCATTTTTTCCTCTACTAATTCCTCCAGGTACCGAATAGCCGTATTTCTGCTTACCTGTAAATCTGTTTGTATAAATTCTATTTTGGTATAGGGATATTTAAACAGGTTATTTAATAAATCCTGGCTATACATTTTTGGATATTTTTCTCTGATCCGATGTTTATACTCCTGCATAAGTTTCCGAATGTTATTGATCAGCACTATGCTCTCATTAGCTGTTTGTTCAACTCCATTCAGCATAAAGATCAACCATTCTTCCCACTCATTCTTTATCCTTACTTCCTGTAATAGCCTGTAATAATCGGTTTTGTGCTTAATAATATAACGGCTCAAATAAAGTACCGGCAAATGCAACAGCTTTTTTTGAACTAAATAGAGAATATTAATGATCCTGCCGGTTCGTCCATTACCATCATAAAAAGGGTGAATGCTTTCAAACCGGTGATGTATAATGGCCATTTTTACCAAAGAATCCGCTTCCATCATTGAATCGTCATTGATAAATATTTCAAGATTGTTCATGAGTGAAATAATAGTTTCCTCGTCCTGCGGGGGTGTATAAACAACTTCCCCGGTTTTATCATTCAGTAATTTTGTTCCGGGCAATTTTCTGAATCCCGCATCATTCTGCTCAACCACTTTCTGTATCTGCAGAATATGGTTATTGGTAAGGAGTCCGTTTTCTTTTACCAGTTGAAATCCTTTAATGAGTGCTCTGGCATATTGGTGCACTTCTTTGGCAGCCGGACTTGCAAACTGATCACTGAATAAATTACTCTGATATATTTCATCAAAAGTGCTGATGATGTTTTCTATTGCTGAGCTTTCCCGGGCTTCTCTTAACGTAAGGGTTTCAAGTAAAATGTTTTCATTGGGAATACTGCTTATTACACCCTTTAATTCAGCCAAAGCCATATGGGCAAGGGCTGCCTTGCGCAAAACAGCCTTGGTTTCTACTTCATTCGTTATAGGCAGAAGTTCAAGTTTTTGGACCTTCATTGGCCAAATATAACCCAAAAAATGCAATATATGGGTTATATTATTGAAACATAACCCAATTTATTAGGATTGTAAGGCTAATCTCTTTTACAAAGGTCGAGAAAGGAGTTACAACTTTCTGGGTATGCGGAGCCAAAGAAGCCATCAGAAATAATGACTTTTTCTTTAATGATCAATCAGTCCTGCAATTCATTTCTGCCTTCTTTACTAATTTTAAGAAAAAATAATAAGTGTTAAAAACAATTACACCCAGGTCAAAAGAACTTCAAAAGTATATAGAACTTTTCTATGTTTTTAATACAGACAAGCCAAGCCGGATTAGTTATATAGCATTTCCGCATACCAATACAGCGATCTCATTTTTTAAAGGGGTTAGCATTTCAAGAGATCAATTTCATATTAACATAGAACAGGAAAAAAACAGCGACGATCATTATTGTATTGAAATGTTGGGAAAGTACACAAAACCTGTATTTGTACATTACAGGGGTGATTTTGAAGAAGTGGCCATTGTGTTTAAGCCTCTGGGAGTAAACAGGTTCATCCCGGGAGATCTCATTGAATATGCACCTGAATATTCCCAACCATTACAAGATGAAAATTGGGTAACATTCAGCCGGCAGCTTTTTGAAGAAAAAGAGAACAGGCTGGAGCGGCTGGAAAAGTTCTTATTGTCTCAATTAGATAATACCGGGGATCTTACCAAAATAGAAGAAGCGCTTCGTTATTTTGAGAACCCGGATCCGGATCATTCGGTAGAAGCCATTGCTCAGCAGGTAGGCATGACCGTAAAAACATTTCAAAGGCATTTTCTAAAACATGTAACCTGTGCGCCTTCTGAGTATAAAAGAATTGCCAGGTTTAGAAATTCTTTACAGGCTAAAATAATGTCGAAAGAAATAAAGTCATTGACCAGTATTTCTTATGATAACAATTATGCCGACCAATCTTATTTTATCAGGGAGTTTAAAAAACTAACCAACTTAAACCCTAAAAAATTCTTTAAAGAGATAACGGTTTTAGATGACGAAAAGATCATTTGGGAAATAATATAGATTGTCTTAAAAGTACAATTTCATGAAATGCTTTAGTTGGAGATTTGTATAAAATTAAAACATTATGAAGTCTCCGTTTAACAGGTTTCTTTACATTGGTTTTTTGCTATTGGGTTTATACCAGGCCATTTTTTCAAAAGATTATATGCAAGCTGCAGCATCTTTGGGAATAGGGATGGCGTTTGACCCGTTTAATGTTGAGCAGAAATGGAATGACCGCCCAACCTGGCAGAAAGCAGTTTTGATCATTCATTTGGTATTTGTTGCCGCCATGTTTGGATTTGGTTTTTGGTTACAGAGCAAATAGATAACCTGGTTTCTTCCCCATCGCCCCGGCCTGGTGTCTGCCTACTTTTCACCATAAGTGTTTGGAAGATTTAGATCTTAGTGAATCAAATACATTCGAATTGAAAAAGGCATTTTAACTATATAAACGTCGTCCTTAAGAGTAGGATTACTACTGCTGAGCCTACTTTGCATAACTGTGCCACATAGCTTCTTCCCGAAACCTGCCTGCCGGTAGGCAGGTTAAGAACTTTCCGGAATGGAGCGCCCCACCGCAGGTGGGTTAACGGCGAAAGCGATCAGGTAATATTCTAATGTTGATTGTATGTCGGCTGAATGAAATTAAATGTTTGGCTATAGCTCTTTCGGCGTAGCGTAATGAAGGAAAGTTTAGCTTTTTTTTCTGTAGCCCTTGATTTTTGCTTCTTTTCATCAAGGAAAAGAAGAGCATAGAAATCAATAAGTTAGAAACTTGTTACTTAAGAGAAAAAAAGTTGAGAACAACAAGTAATTAGTTTCAAACAACTTATAAAATATCTTATCCCAAACTCAGGTTTTTAGAGCATCACCGTCCGAACGGCGTTCAGCCGGGCGGGAAGCATCCCTATTTAATATGGTTGATATTTAAAAATGTAAAACAACAGCAGAAAAATATCAATGCAGAATGGTAAGGTTAAATCCGGGGTTTACGGTAAAAATAATATCAGGATCAAGTTTTAAAGATCTTATAACCGTATTCGAATTAAGTATTACAGGCCCGGAACTGATAATGACATCTGTATTGATATCGGGTACACTGCCACAACTCCAGTTACCTGCCAGTTCCCAGGTAGTGTTGATTGCACCAGTCCACCGATTCACAAACTTAATGGTAACAACCTTGCTGTTATTTCCACTCACCACACAACGGTATTTGTATCCATACCATGAAGAGGGAATATTGACCAGGTTGAGTGAAACCGAATTTACGCCTGAATAATTTACAGCATTGATGATATTTGTAAATCCACTGCCGGTATTTACCTGCCATTGATAAGCAGCACCTGTGATATTTGAACGGATGATTTTACTGCCATTGGGGCATAGTTCGGCATCAGATGCATTTTGATTGATAAATACAACGAGTGCACTTGTATTATTATCCGAAATCATTATATCGGGTTTGCCATCTCCATCAACATCTCCGGCAATTACGCCGTTGGTGCCCGCAGATGCACTGACTAAATATGTAAATGGAGCTACTGAAAGATTTCCATTGCTGCTGGTATTACGGAAAATCGTAAAATTGCTATTGTTGTTGGGTGTAATGAGGTCTGGTTTATTATCTCCATCCAGGTCTGCTACGTTAATATTTCCGGGATATGTATTTGGAAAAACAACTGGTGCCCCGAAAGAAATATTTCCCGGGCTGCTTACATTTTTTCCAATTAAGATAGCAGTGTCTTCAGCAGGTAACCCCTGGAAAAAAATATATCCGGTTCCTAATATGATATCTTTTTTACCATCTCCATCCATATCAGCCGCAGTAACATAAGATGTTTTGCGCCCTGCATCGTAGCTGGTAAATACAGTCAGGCTGATTGTTCCTATAGAGCTTATGTTCCTGAAAACAGAAACCATGTTAGAAATATCGCTGCTAGCTAATACATCCGGTTTGTTATCGCCATCAATATCAGCAACACATACACTCGTTACGCTGCTGTTTACAATAGGATAATACTGGCGATTGGTAAAAGAAATATTGGATACGCTGCTGGAATTCTTAAATACATAAAAACCCGAAGTGCCGTTTGCAACAGCAATATCGGGCTTGCCGTCGCCATCAAGGTCTCCGATGCTGACTTGTATCGGGTAGTCGTCAGCGTTAATGCTGACTGCTGCTGAAAATGATATGGTTCCGGGTACACTGGTATTCCGGAACAGATCGATCGCTGCATAAGTTCCAAGAAATCTTTGATTGGTAACTGCAACATCAAGTTTTCCATCACTGTTGAAATCGCATATACTAATACTGGAAGAAAAACTTCCTGTTGTTTTAAAGGAAACCCGTTTAGCAAAAGAAACAATACCATTCACAGTGGTATTCCGGTACACAGCAAAACTGTCATAAAAAGAAAAATCGCTGAGCACTGTTCCGTGTAGCGGCACAATGATATCTGATAATCCATCGCCATCGATATCTCCCAGGTTAATATTTTGCAGGTCATTTTGATTTCCATCAAACTGGCTGATCTTTTTTATAAAACTGGAAAGTGTAATATCTCCGTCTGAAAATGGAACGTTGAAAGGTTGTTTTGTATAAACGGTATAACCATTTGTTGTTACAGAAATAGGCTCATAGGTTGCCCCTGCAGGAACAGTCACAAGAATTGATGTTGCAGTAGCGCTGGTAACAACAGCTTTTACTGCACCAAAATAAACAATATTATTGGCTGCTGTTGTACTGAAATTATTTCCGGTAATCTTAACAACCTGCCCAACAGGCCCTGATAATGGAATGAAAGAATTAATGGCAGGAGCAGTTGTAAAAGTAAAACCAGGCAAAGATGCAGAACCGCCCGGACTGTTTATAACCACATTTCCCGTAGCCCCGGTTCCTACCATTGCAGTTATACTTGTAGATGAAATGATGTTGATGGAAGTTGCGGGAACGCCGCCGAAACTTACAGATGTTACTGAAGATAAGTTAGTACCGGTAATGGATACCACAAAACCCTGGCCTGCAGATGCAGGACTGAAAGATGTAAAGGTTGGTGGGTCATTTACTTTATTCCTTAAAAATGCGATGGCATTGATCTCGCTTTGGAGCGTTATGATGTCGGGTAAGCCGGTATTGCGCAGATCTGCAATGCCCAATTGGAAGTTTTTGGCATCGGTATAAAAGTTAACAGCAGCGTCAAAAGATAAATTTCCATTACTTGTATTGCGGAAAACGGATACATTTTGAAGCACGCTGTATTGCGGACAAACAACATCTAATTTACCATCGCCATTCATGTCTGCTAATTGTACTCCCCATGGATTATTTGTACTAAGATTTACTGGAGCTGCAAATGAAATCGTTCCACCCGAACTGTTATTTTTAAGTATAGCAATAGCGTTTCCATTATAACTTGAGACAGCAATCTCTGGTTTACCATCCCCATCAAGATCTGCCGATTCAATGGCAACGCCGCTGAAAACACTTCCTACGTTTTGAAAAGCATCGAAAGAAATATTTCCTGCAGTACTGGTATTATTCAAAACCAGGATCGCATTGTTGCCATTGGTAACTATGAGGTCGGGTTTATTATTTCCGTTTATGTCACGAAAGGTTACATCAGATGGGGATGGCCCTGCTCCAAATAACAATCCATTATTGAAAGATATAACACCAGCTGCAGATATATTTCTGGCTACATAAATACTATTGTTGGTAGTAGACATGATATCCGGCTTTCCATCTCCATCAACATCACCTACAACTACACTGTATGCTCCCGGTGCTTCAATACGTGCAGACAGGATAAATGAAATGGTTCCTCCGCTGCTCTGGTTTTTATAAATTGAAATTGAATCGTTTAGGTTATTTGAACTGCCTACAATGATGTCAGGTAAGCCATCCCCATCTATATCGCCTATTGCAACAGAATAGGCCGTCAGGGTATTATTAATATCAATACTTGCTGCAAAACTAATGTTGGATGTTGTGCTGCTATTCTTATAAATGGAAACCCAGGAATTTGAATTGATCACTACAAAATCAGTTTTACCGTCAAGGTTCAGGTCACCAATCGCTATATCCGAAGGGTTGCCCGGAGTTGATATATTGGGTGCAGATGCAAATGAATTTGTTGTAAAAGCAGCATTGGCACCCGGAAATGTAGTAATAAATGGCACTGGAGAAAAGGCTGTCAAGCCAGCATTTGTAACTGATACCGGTACGTGCGGACTTGTCCCGCTTGGAACAGTTACCGTAATAGTATTAGCATTTGCATTAGAGACAATAGCTCTAACACCGCCAACATTTACAATATTTAACGAAGCTGTATTATTGAAACCAGAACCGGAAATTACCAGACTTGTTCCAACCGGTCCATTTGTTGGGATCAGGGCAGAAATAACAGGTTGCGCTGTTACATTTATATTCATGAAGCATGTAGTAAAGAGAAAAAAAATAAAATTTCCGGAAATGGAATTTTTCATAAAAGGTTTGAATGTCTTAAAAAAGTAACCGTTTAGCAAAAATAAAGATAATTTTTTTTTAAAAAGGTAGTGTTTAATGTTTGCCTGAAAGCTGTCAAAAAATGAAATGTACATTCACCAGTTGCAGTTGGTCAGGCGAACAACTGCGGCGGTTTATGCCGTTACTGGTCGCCTGACCAGCAACTTTACGGCGCATACAAAATCTACGGAACTATTCTTAAACAGCTTCTGAGAGAAGTTGTATTTTTACCCTTATGGATATAAAATGTTCATCCGATGAAATACTCGTTCTGGGTAAAATTGCAACAGCAGCCCGTTCCCTAAACATGGATTGTTACGTCATAGGTGGATTTGTAAGAGATAAATTACTGGGACGGCCAACCAAGGATATGGATATAGTTTGTATTGGCGATGGAATAAAACTGGCAGAAGAAACTGCCAAACTATTCAATCCGGTACCACAAGTAAATTTCTTCAAGAATTTTGGTACAGCACAAATAAAAATTCAATTACTTCAACAAAAAGCTGAAAATAACGATTCAAAAAGTACTAATAATACTCCAGTTCCCTCTCCTTCGGAGAGGGGTTGGGGTGAGGTCTCTCAGGCTTTCGACATCGAATTCGTCGGTGCCCGAAAAGAATCATACAACTTCGATAGCCGCAAACCTTCCGTTTCAACCGGAACGTTAGAAGATGATCAAAACAGGCGTGATTTTACCATCAATGCACTGGCAATAAGTCTGAATGAAAAAGGCCTGTCTACCGAACAGATAGAATTTGGTAAATTACTGGATCCTTTTGGCGGTATACAGCACCTCGAAAAAAAGATCATTAAAACTCCGCTTGCACCCGATCAGACTTTTAGCGATGATCCGTTACGGATGATGCGTGCCATACGATTTGCCACACAACTCGACTTTATTATAGAAGAAGAAACTTTAGCATCCATTACCCGCAATGCTAAAAGAATTAAAATAGTCAGTGGGGAACGCATAGCAGATGAACTCAATAAGATCCTTTTAACAAAAAAACCATCAATCGGATTCGATCTTTTATACAAGACCGGACTGTTGGATATCATTTTTCCTCAAATGACTGCACTGGCTGGTGCAGAATATATCGATGGCATGGGGCACAAGGATAATTTTTATCATACCCTGCAGGTAGTAGATAATATTTCTGAACAAACCGATGACCTTTGGCTACGCTGGGCAGCCGTATTACATGATATTGCTAAACCGCCAACAAAAAAATTTGAAGAAGGCCATGGCTGGACATTTCACGGGCACGAAGTAGTGGGTGGGAGGATGGTTCCTAAAATATTCACCCAATTAAAACTTCCTCAAAATGAAAAAATGAAGTTTGTGCGCAAGCTGGTAGAGATGCACCTGCGCCCTATCAGCCTGACAAAAGAAAATATAACGGATGCAGCTATACGCAGGTTGATATTTGATGCCGGTGAAGACCTGGAGTCATTGATGATGTTGTGCCGGGCAGATATCACATCTAAGAATAAACAAAAAGTAAAACGGTTTCTTGAAAACTTTGAAATGGTGCTTGAACGTTGTGCGGAAGTGGAAGAGAAAGATCATATCCGTAACTGGCAACCACCGGTCACTGGTGAAATGATCATGCAACAGTTCAATTTAACACCCGGCAGAATGGTTGGGATCATAAAAAATGCCATCAGGGAAGCCATACTCGACGGACTGATACCGAATGAATATGATGCGGCACATAAATTTATGATGGAGAAGGCGGGAGAGTTGGGAGTTCATAGTTCTTAGTTCATAGTTCATAGTTCGTAGTTCGTAGTTGAGTAAATGCACGGTAACAATAAAAAAAGCTGCTCAAATCCTTATGAACCCAACTATGAACTAAGAACTATTAACTTGCGTTGATAAACTTGCATTTTCTTATAATAAAAATTCTTACTTTTGAACCATGGCAATACTAAAATTCAGGGCATACTGGGAAGAAGATGAAAGTACTTATCGTGATGTGATTATCAAACACACACAAACTTTTCATGATTTGCATATAGCAATATTAAAAAGTTTTGAGTTTGACAATAAACACAAAGCTACTTTTTACCGCAGCAACGATAGCTGGCAGTTGGGACGTGAAATTTCTTTAGAGAAATACGATAAAGCGTATAAAGCAGAGCCGCTGATCATGAGCGAAGTGAGTATTGGCAGCGAGATCAAAGATCCCAATCAGAAATTCGTTTACGAATATGATTTTAATAAGAACTGGCATTTTATGATAGAACTTATTAATGTTGATAAAGAAGAAAATGCCAAAGTCATTTATCCAAATTGTGTGCGCACAGAAGGTATTCCACCATCGCAATATGGCACCAAAGGTTTGGTAGATATTCGACTTGCCGAGATGGAAGAAAAATACGACCTGCAACCCGAAGCCATGAAAGATGGGTTTAGTGAAGAAGGAGAAGACGGCGAAACATCCACCGAAGAAACGGAAGACGATGCAGTGGTAAATGAAGGGAATGACGGATTTTAAACAATTTATTGATATATGATTTATGATGTATGATATGGTTGACTTGGATTTTCTTCAAATCACACATCATAAATCATACATCATAAATCACACATCATACATTTATTAGTTAGAGTTCTCCACAAACTCAAAACTGAACATGAATAAGACCTGCATCATCATCACCGGCCCAACAGCAGTTGGTAAAACCGCTATCTCAATAGCATTAGCAAAGCATTTCTCCACAGAAATTATTTCAGCCGACAGCAGACAATGTTTTAAAGAACTCAACATTGCCGTGGCAAAACCTGCCTTGTCAGATTTGCAACAGATTCATCACTATTTTATTAATTCACATTCCATCACTGAGGATATTTCTGCTGCTGATTTTGAAAAGATCGCATTGGAAGCCGTTGATACTGTTTTTCTGAAAAATGATTTCGTTATTATGGTCGGCGGCACAGGACTTTATATTAAAGCATTCTCCGAAGGTATGGATGATATACCTGCTATCGAACCTGGAATAAGGGCTTCAGTCACCTCAGACTACAATTATAACGGTAAAGAATGGCTGCGAAATGAAATTAAAAAAAATGATCCTGATTATTTTGCAACCGGCGAGATGGAAAACCCTCAACGCATGATGCGGGCACTGGAAGTAAAATTATCTACCGGGCTTTCCATCAGGTCATTTCAATCAAAAGAAAAGAAACAACGGAATTTTAATATTATAACGATCGGACTGGAACTGCCAAGAGAGATCTTGTATCAGCGTATCAATAAAAGAGTTGACAATATGATGGAAATGGGATTGTTAGAAGAAGTGAAATCGTTATTGCCATATAAACATTTGAATGCATTGCAAACTGTGGGGTACAGGGAATTGTTTGATCATTTAGAAGGAAAGATCTCACTAGAAAGATCAGTGGAATTAATTAAGCAAAATAGCCGTCATTATGCAAAAAGACAATTAACATGGTTTAAACGGGATGTTGCTATAAACTGGTTACCACCTGATTTGACACTTATATTAAAATTCCTGGTTGATAGAAAAGTTATTAGTTCTTAGTTCAGAATTGAAAAAGCAAAAAGCTAGAAAACATAAAATAAGTTCAATTTTTATAAACTAACTATGAACTATAAACTATGAACTTGCAATTTTTAAAATTTAAAACTTAACCCCCACCGTCGCCACCAAATTCCCCTGTTGCTGATTTAAATTTGCAAACGTATTCGCACGGTCTTCCAGTCTGTATGGAAATG
>JANOPU010000229.1:0-4518 GCA_031422055.1 Ferruginibacter sp. | reverse complement strand
GGGCAAACATGCTGCTTTTTCTGACTTCAAATATCCTTCCCATATTTATTGATCATTGTTTGTTGAAAATTGAACATTGATTATTTCATTCAGGTTGCAAATTTAAGGAAATGATGCAAGATACTTGATACAGTAAACTAGATACCAGATGAAATTTTGCCCAATCCTCGTAACCCTGTATACCTATACAGGCATCAGTATTCCTATCTTATCTTCGCAATATGGAACAAACATTTTCATACCAACAACTTTTTACTTTCTCTAAAAATATTTTTCAAAAGATAGGTTGTAGTATTCCAGATGCCGAAACTGCTACCAAAGCATTGCTGAGTGCAGATCTCAGGGGCATAGACAGCCATGGTGTAGCCAGGCTTATTGGTTATGTGCGCTTGTGGGAAATAAAAAGAGTAAATAGTGCTCCCGCTATAAAAATCATTCATGAAACCCCCAGTACTGCCGTTGTGGATGGTGACCGTGGATTGGGTTTGGTTGTTGCACCTTATGCCATGCAGGTTGCCATAGACAAAGCGATAAAAGTTGGTACCGGATGGGTAAGTGTACAGAATAGTAATCATTTCGGTATAGCAGCTTATCATGCAATGATGGCATTGCCTCATGACATGATAGGTATTGCAATGACCAATGCATCGGCATTAGTGGCTCCAACATTTTCAAAACAAAGAATGCTGGGTACAAATCCAATTGCAGTTGCTATTCCCGCAGGAAATGAACATCCCTTTGTAGCCGATTTTGCTACAACTACTGCAGCTAATGGCAAACTGGAGATCCTGCAAAGGAAAAATCAACCGGCTCCTCTAGGCTGGGTTCAAACTAAAAACGGAGATCCCAGTACGAATGTCAATGAATTGAAAGAGGGCGGTTCTTTGTTGCCTCTTGGAGGAGACAAAGAACATGGTAGCCATAAAGGATTTATGCTCGGAAGTATTGTTGATATTTTTTCGGGAATATTAAGTGGCGCTAACTATGGGCCATGGGTGCCTCCCTTTCCATCCTATTTACCAATGCCTGAAAATATGCCTGGCAAAGGGATCGGTCATTTTATGGGTGCTATGCGGATAGATGCTTTCAGAACTGCTGATGATTTTAAAAAAAATATGGATAATTGGATACAGGCATTTAAAAAAGCCACTCCAATTCAGGGTAATGAAAAAGTGATCATTCCGGGTGAACCTGAAATTGAAATCGAAAAACAAAGAATGTTGAATGGGATTCCATTGGTTCAATCTGTTGTGGATGAGTTATTGAGACTGGAAGAAAAGTTTGATACGCCATTTATGAATGTGTGACTTGATAAAGGGGCTGTTTGGATCGGATTAGATAAATTCATAGTTCATAGTTCATAGTTCATAGTTCATGAAACTGGCAGTTTTAAAGATAGTTTAAATATCAAAAGCTTAACTATGAACTATAAACTAATTCCCAACTTCTTATAAATAAAAATCATCAACCAGGCAGGCCCTATCATTAAGAATTGAAGGTCTTTCAAAAAAGATGGCTTCTTCCCTTCTATTTTATGGCCGTAGAATTGACCGATCCACGCCAATATAAACACAATCAAACAAAATAACCATAATGGTAAAATGCCCGTACTTTCAATTACCTCACATAACCCTAAACATATAATACCAAATAGCAGCATCCCAATCCAAAGTGTTTTTGATAAACTTCCATAATATATTATAATGACTGCCATTAATATCATGGCAACATTCATTTGAATATTACTAAAGATAAATGGTAGTTTAATACAATAGAAAAATCCAATGAGCGAAAAGAAAATCGATGGTACACAGATCCAATGAATTGTTTTGTTGGTCTCATTTTTATGACTTTCTCCATATTCTGACAGCCATTGTTGCAGCGGTTTCATCTCTATAAAAAATTTGATCAGATTAAAGTTAGGTAATCTGATTGCTCTTTACAAAGGATCCTGTTGTGTTATTTAAAAAAATAATTATTATTAAATTGAAGTATACATACTAAAGTTCCACACCATGCGTTTATAGTATGGTTTTTCATAGGATATTGGATTAATACGGGCTTTGATTTCTATCATGGCCCCTTTTTTTTGCTTAAAATGCCCTTTTTTTTATACCCTCATTTAAAAATGAACATTGATTGTTGATTATTGAACATTGCTTTCTGTAATGTTCAATAATTAATGCTCAACTATCAATATTCAATAATAATGAGTTCTGCAATTTCTTTAAATTAAAAAAGGCTCCCGTTCAGGAGCCTTATGATATTAATTAATTTGGTCTTTTAAATGATCAGCATAGAATCTCCATAACTGAAGAACCTGTATTTATCTTTTATGGCCTTTTTATAGGCTTCCATCATCAAATCATATCCTGCAAAAGCACAAGCCATGATCAACAAACTTGTTTTTGGTAAATGAAAATTGGTAACCAGGGCATCTGCAATATTAAAATTATATGGAGGATGTATAAAATGATTGGTCCACCCTTCTGAAGGTTTTAATAACTTTTGAGCAGTGTAGGAAGTTTCCATAGCTCTCATAGTTGTAGTGCCGATAGAACATATCCTGTGATTGGTTTCTTTTGCTTTATTTACAATAGAACAGGCAGTTTCATCGATTTTATAATATTCAGCATCCATTTTATGCTTACTCAGGTCTTCAACTTCAATAGGCCGGAAAGTTCCCAGACCGGTATGTAAGGTAACTTCTGCAAAACGTACACCCTGTATCTCCAACCTTTTAATAAGTTCTTTGCTAAAATGTAATCCTGCTGTTGGGGCAGCTACAGCACCTTCATGTTTTGCATAAACCGTTTGGTAGCGTTCTTTGTCTTCTTCTTCCGGTTTACGTTTAATATATTTTGGAAGCGGTGTTTCTCCCATGATCTCCAGCATTTGCCTGAACTCTTCATCAGTACCATCCCATAAAAAACGAATGGTACGGCCACGGCTGGTGGTATTATCAATAACTTCTGCAACCAGTTCGTCACTTTCTCCAAAATATAATTTATTGCCTACCCGGATCTTACGTGCAGGATCAACAATTACATCCCAAAGTTTATTTGTTTTGTTTAATTCACGTAATAAAAAAACTTCGATCTTGGCCCCTGTCTTTTCTTTACGCCCATACATACGTGCAGGAAAAACCTTTGTATTATTAACAACAAAGACATCCTTGTCATTAAAATACTCCATGATATCACGAAATTGCTTACTTTCTATTTCACCGGTTTTGCGATGAACGATCATCATGCGGCTTTCTTCTCTTTTCTTAGTGGGGTGCTGGGCAATTAAATTGAGTGGAAGGTCAAAACGGAATTGGGATAATTTCATGTAATAAATTATTAGTTTAAGTTATTTATCACATGCCTGAGTTCTGTATTTTATTACAGAGATATTTAGCCTCACCAGAGATAAGGCATTTATCATGTTACGGCATGATTTTAATTAAAGTCGGCAAATGTACATAAATAAAACATATTTACATATAAGGATTAAAAATTGTTGTCTATTTTGACCTGATAATATAAATAAAGGCGAAAATTGATACAATTCTTAATAATTTGAAAGAGAATATGCAACTTTAGCCTGAAGCAGAACATCATTTTTCATACTTATGTTTAAAAAGAAGGAATTTATATTTATTTGTTTTTTATTGTTGCTTGTAATCAGTTTGCCGGCGCAGCAGAAAAACAAGGAAAAATACAGCAGTCTTTTATGGGAAATAACAGGCAATGGGCTAACAAAACCTTCTTACGTATTTGGTACCATGCATGTTAGCAGCAAACTGGTTTTTCATCTGAGTGATACTTTTTATAATGCCATTAAAAGAACAGATGCAATAGCACTTGAAATTAATCCCGAAACTTGGCAGCAACAGATGGCTAAGTTTGAAAAACTTAAACAGAACTACACATCTTTTGTTCAAAAGGGTGGGAATGATTTTATTTCTGAAAATTCTTTTCGTATTAAAAATTATGCGGATGAGTTAAAAATGGCTTTACAAACAGAACCATCTGTTGTTAATAATTTATTATATCGATCCCTTAAATCAAAAGAAGATTTTGAAGAAGATACATTTCTCGACTTGTATATTTTTCAAACAGGCCGAAGGCTAGGCAAAAAAGCGGCAGGTGTGGAAAATTATTATGAAGCTGAAAAAATTATCATGGAGGCCTATACAGATATGGCTAAAGAAAAAAAGAAAAAATCGGTTGATTCAGATGGCGAATCGAGGTATGATATTTTGGAGAAAACACAGGATGCTTACCGCCGTGGCGATCTTGACCTGATGGATTCCTTAGACCGTATGATGGAACGATCGGATGCATTTATGGAAAAATTTCTTTTTAAAAGAAATGAGATACAGGCAAACTCTATTGATACCATTATTAAAAAGAGTTCTTTGTTTGTAGGAGTTGGTGCAGCGCATTTACCGGGCCAGAGAGGTATTATTGAATTGCTTCGTAAGATGGGTTATCAGCTTCGGCCCATACAAATGACAGACAGGGATGCAGC
>JANOPU010000228.1:0-6342 GCA_031422055.1 Ferruginibacter sp. | reverse complement strand
CCTGTTACCATTTTTACATTCAGGTAAACAAGTATGGCAGCTACCATCCATGCCAGAAACTTAACGATTGGTTTAATGGCAAACGCACCCATGGTTTTCTTATCACTGGTAAAATGAATCAGGGGAATAACTGCAAAGCCTAATTGCAAACTTAAAATTACCTGGCTGAAAATTAGCAGGCTGTCAACTTTTTCTTCGCCAGCAAGGGCAATGACCAGGATAGCCGGTATTATTGCTAATAATCGGGTGATCAGCCTGCGCATCAGCGGATTGATCCTTAATCGAAGGTAACCCTCCATAACGATCTGCCCTGCCAGTGTTCCTGTTACCGTTGAACTTTGTCCGGATGCAATTAATGCTATTGCAAAGAGTGTGGAGGCAAATGTTGAACCCAGCATCGGGGAAAGTAATTCATGTGCCTGTTTTATTTCGCCAACATCGGTCCTGCCTGTTTTAAAAAAAACAGTTGCCGCCAGAATGAGTATAGCTGCATTAATTAAAAACGCAATATTCAAAGCAATGGTACTGTCAATAAAACTGAATTTTAATGCCTCTTTGATTCCTTTTGTATCTTTTTTTATCTTTCTGGTTTGAACCAATGCTGAGTGCAGGTATAAATTATGTGGCATTACCGTGGCACCAATGATACCTATAGCCAGATATAAAGCGGTTTCTTTAGGCAATGCATTGCTCATGTTTTTTGCTGCATAAAGATCTTTTGCTTCAGGCAGAGAAGGTATAAATCCTTTAAGAACATCGAAAAGATTGGGTTGTGCTATGATAATATTTACCAGAAAGCAAACTGCGATGACTGCGATCAAAGCAATGATGAATGCTTCCATTTTGCGAATACCTAGCCTTTGCAGATAGAGTAATAAAAAGGTATCCAGTACCGTTATAGAAACTCCCCATATCAACGGCAGGCCGGTAAGTAATTGTATACCGATAGCCATACCAAGTACTTCTGCAAGATCTGTTGCTGCAATGGCAATTTCGGCCAACAGCCATAAAATAAAATTAATTCCTTTGGGATACGTTTCGCGGTTTGCCTGTGCAAGATCGCGGCCTCTTACAATACCCAGCCTGGCACTCAGGCTTTGTAAAAGCAATGCCATCAGGTTGCTCATCAGTAAAACCCAAATTAACGTATATCCGTATTTGCTTCCACCGGCAAGATCTGTTGCCCAGTTACCCGGATCCATATATCCAACACTTACCAGGTAAGCGGGCCCTAAAAATGAAAATATTTTTTTCCAGCCTTTCGGTTTTATAGTGGTATCCACTGACTCGTGTACTTCACTCAGGGATTGATCATTTTCTGTTTTTTTATTCATATCGTACAAAAAACATTTTGTGCAACCAGTTTACTGATGATGGTTGCAGGTAATTTATCAATTTTTATTTCAACTGATCCGTCAAAGTCAAATCGTTTATTCACTTTTAATTTAGTACCAATACCAATCTTGAATTGATTGAGCAGGTCCAGCATTGCGGAGCTTTGATTTTTTACTGAATGTACAGTCGCTGTCTTTTTTAATGGTAACACAGTAAGGTTTTTCTGTTTGATGACCCTGATCTTTCCTTTATGATCCGGAATTGGGTCTCCGTGCGGATCAAAAGCGGGGTTTCCTAAAAACTTATCCAGCCGGGTTATCAGCTCACTGCTCGTAATATGTTCCAGTTCTTCTGCCATCATATGAACCTCATCCCATTCAAATCCCAGTTTATTTACCAGAAAATATTCCCATAATCGGTGCTTACGGACAATATTCAGCGCTGTTTTATTACCAGCTTCTGTTAAGGTAAATCCCTTGTATCGCTGGTAATGAACGATTCTTTTGGTGCGTAATTTTTTCAACATATCTGTTACGGATGCAGGCCTTGTTTTCATTTCGGCAGATAGCAATGTAGTACTTACTTTATCACGGGTGTATTGCAAATGGTAGATAGACTTGATATAGTTTTCTTCTGTTGGGGTATGGTTCATCAAAAAATAAATTTAGACAAATCTAAAAATAATTTTTTTATTTACCTAAATTGGTTCCTTTTTCGTTATTTTTTTAGTTTTTCACATATACTGTATAACCTGTTGAGATTTAAAAAAACGGTTTTATATTGCAGCCAAAAAAAACCACAATGAATTTTACCCAGTACAAAATCCCTTATCCTGTCGACCTTGCATACAATAAACGTATCGCATATTTTTCAATGGAATTTGCCATTCATCAGCCATTAAAAATTTATAGTGGCGGACTTGGCTTTTTAAGCGGTTCGCATTTAAGAAGTGCCTATGAACTAAGACAAAACCTCATTGGAATTGGTATCCTTTGGAAATATGGTTATTACGATCAGGCACGAAACCAGGACCAGACTTTACAAGTACAGTGGAATGAAAAAATATATAATTTCCTGGAAGATACCGGTATAAAATTCCAAATTGATATACACGAGAATCCTGTTTGGGTAAAAGTATATTATTTAAACCCCGAGACTTTTAAAAGTGCACCGCTGTTTCTGCTAAGTACCGATTTGCCGGAAAATGATTACGTATCACAAACGATCACACACAGGCTGTATGATGCAAACGTTGCAACAAAAGTTGCCCAATTCATCCTTTTAGGAGTTGGGGGAGCCAAATTGATCGATGAACTTAATTTCAATCCCGAATTATATCATCTCAATGAAGCACACGCAGTGAGTGCTGCCTTTTATTTATACAAAAAATATGGCAGTAAAGCAGAAGTTAAAAAAAGACTGGTATTTACCACACATACACCAGAGGAAGCAGGCAATGAAAAACATGATATTTTCTTATGTGAGAAAATGAGTTACTTCTGTGGCGTACCATTGGAAGAAGTCAGGGAGCTTACAGGTATTAAAGATGATCAGTTCAATCATTCTTTAGCGGCATTGCGTTTTGCAAAAATTGCAAATGGGGTTAGTAAGCTGCATGGAGAAGTGAGCAGGTTGATGTGGAAAAAATACGAAGGTATTTGTGAAATAAAATCAATTACCAATGCTCAAAACTGGCATTATTGGGCCGACAAGCAATTGTATAGTTTTATGGAAGATCATAAAACGGATGCATTCATAGACCGCAAAAGATTTTTGAAAAAAAGAGCCTTGGATATTGTGGCAGACCAGACAGGAAAATTATTGAACCCCGATGTACTTACCATTGTATGGGCAAGGAGATTTGCAGGATATAAAAGAGCTGAATTATTGACAAGAGACCTGGAACGCTTTGAAGCTTTACTAAGTAGTACAAAATACCCGGTACAGATCATCTGGGCAGGAAAGCCTTACCCGGTTGATTATCCGGCAATCAGTGATTTTAATTTCCTGGTTGACCTGAGTAAAAAATATAAGAATGTTGCGGTGTGTATCGGTTACGAACTTTCATTGAGTAAAAGACTAAAGCAGGCATCTGATATCTGGTTGAATAATCCCCGGGTACCAAGAGAAGCAAGTGGAACCAGTGGCATGACAGCAGCCATGAACGGTGCAGTGAATCTTAGCACCAATGATGGCTGGATATGCGAGTTTATTAATCATGGTAACAATGGTTTTGTGGTTCCTATGGTTGATTACGACAAAATGAATGTACATGAGCAGGATGAATACGATCTGGAAAAACTGTATGAGATTTTAGAGAATCAGGTGCTTCCAATGTATTATGATAACCCCGATGTATGGCGGCAGATCATTAAAAATGGTATGCGTGATGTACGCTGGCAATTCGACAGCAACCGTATGGCTAAAGAATACTATGAAATAATGTATAAATAAATATCCTCCGTGGTCGGTGTCTTCACCGACCACATTCATACCCGTAATTGCTGTCTTCACCGACCACATTCATACCCGTAGTTGGTGTGTCTTCACCATAAGTGTTCGGAAGATTACAATATTGTTCCATCGGAACATTCCATGGGTAACTTATGATGCAAATTCTCTTCTGTTCCGTAGGAACGACTCGTGTAATACCAGCACTATACGTTCCTACGGAACGTTAAATTCTTAAATAAAATACTTCAACTACCTGCAAAATGTTCCTAGGGGAACAGCTTCCGAACACTTGAGCTGTTTTTACCGACCAAATTGAACATCATGTAACAATTTGAAATGCCCGTCCTTGCCTGAAGTAAGGCAAGTTCTGCCGAAACAATTAACTTTGAACGAGAGCCTGCCAGAAATTAGTTTTATATTTTACCAAGCCTGTTTATTTATTTTATGATCTCACCCGCCATCCGGTTATATAAAAATGCATACAACGGTTTGTCCCGACGCATCTGGTTATTAAGTATTGTGATGCTGATAAACCGAAGCGGTACTATGGTGTTGGCTTTTATGACTTTGTATTGTAGGCATCTCGGCTTTACCACAAAGCAGGGCGGCTTTGTGGTAGCCATTTATGGGATCGGATCTGTAGCCGGCGCTTTTTTAGGGGGAAAGATCACGGATAAATTCGGGTTTTATTATACACAGTTCATTTCATTATTTTTCGGAGGTATTTTATTTATAACGCTGGGGCAGATGCGCAGTTATGAATCGATCTGTATTTGTACTTTTTTTTTGAGTATGGTCAATGAATCATTCAGGCCGGCAAATGCAGCAGCTATTGCACACTACAGCACTGCAAAAAACAGAACGCAATCATTTTCTTTGGTCAGGCTGGCCATCAACATCGGGTGGGGTATAGGTGTTGCATTGGGTGGATTTTTAGCATCCATCAATTACCACCTGCTTTTCTGGACGGATGGTTTTACAAATATTGCAGGGGCAATTTCTTTATTGATCATTTTACCAAAAGTTTCATTGGCCCAGCAAAAAACAACGCCACGTCATGTGGATATAAAAGTGAAGTCTGTTTCGCCGTACAGGAATAAAGCATTTTTACAGTTTTTAGTATTAACTGTTTTATTCGCTATTTGTTTTTTTCAAATGTTTACAACCATTCCAATTTATTTTAAAGAAGCATTACAGCTTAATGAATTTTCAATCGGATCTATTATGGCTGTAAATGGTATTTTGATTGCAATAATTGAAATGGTACTGGTATATAAATTAGAAGGGCGTAAACCCTATTTATTGCTCATGTGTTATGGTACCATGATTATGGGTATTGCATTTTTTGTATTAAACCTTCCAATAGAGAATGGTTTTATCATTGCTTTCACATCAATTTTGATCATTACGATCGCTGAAATGGTGGGTATGCCCTTTATGAACAGCTATTATATCAGTCTCAGTTCTGATCAAAACCGCGGTCAGTATGCCGGGATGTATACTATGGCATGGAGTATTGCGCAGGTAATTGGCAGTAGCTGCGGGGCGATCATCGCCTATAACCTTGGTTTTTTTAATTTATGGTTGGTAGTAGGAACGGTTTGTTTCATCACAGCAAGCGGATATTTCCTGTTGCAAAAAAACAGATGACATCTTTCCTTTTAAAAGATGTCATCTATAATAACCTGAAAATTATTTAATATTCATAAACCGATGTAGTAGAAGACTTGCCTGTCATCGGAAGTGATTGCCCCATCATATCAAGATTTCCTTCTATCGTTGATTGTGAGGTGCGTTTACTAACCAGTGAAGTGGTTACATCAACGATAACTTCTGTGTTTGTTTTTGTTGTCATCACCATGGTAAGTTGCATGCCGCTTATTTCGGTCTCAATATTGCTGATAACATTTCCAATTATTAAAACTGTTGCGTTATTTTTTTCAATCGATTTTATCTGATAGGTTCTGGTTGTTTTTTGTTCTTTAGTAGAAGCAGAGTCTGACCAACTGTCTCCAATTTTTTTTCCTGCAGGAATAATCAAAAATGCATCTGTAACTGCCAGGTTTGTACCCTTGTCTCCCATCGATCCAAGCAGACCTTCCATTGGATTTGTTTCATCAGTTTTTAAAACAGAAACCGCTTTTTTATCTGAACTGATCTCTGCAGTGTACTTATTTACAAATAAGGTATCCGGTACATTCAGATTCTTTATGGATTTCCCCATTTCAGAATCGCTGTCTTTTTTGAGGTCCGAATCATAATCTGTTTGTTGTCCCATCGCATCCATGGAAACCTTAACACCTGTTAATGTATTGCTTACTGTATATTTTTTATCAGTTACATCAATTACATAAATATTGTTTTGGGTAGATGTAAAGTTTTTCATTTCCATCCCCATTCCCATATCCACGTCCTGAGTGCTGCTGTTACGTACTATGAATTTCTGACCTTTTGATAATAGGATCGATGCGTCTTTTGTCTGGCCACTTGAAAGTAATGCCGATATCAATGAAAGAAATAATAAAAGTGATTTCATTTTATATTTTTTTTAAA
>JANOPU010000227.1:0-9386 GCA_031422055.1 Ferruginibacter sp. | reverse complement strand
ATTGTTAGTTGAGCATTGGTTATTGAACATTTTCTTGTTGTTTAAATATTCAATAAACAATACCCAATACTCAATATTCAATGGGGTGCAACGTTTTTTCATTGAGCATTGTTAGTTGAGCATTGGTTATTGAACATTTTCATGGTATTTGGTTTCCATAAAATTCAATATTTTTAACCTTGTTCATTCCCCATAATTTAATAACTTTATCCACTAAAATATCAGAATCATGAGTGAGACGCTAACCACAGCAACCCCATTAACTGCGAAAGATTTTGTAACTGACCAGGAAGTACGCTGGTGCCCCGGATGCGGAGATTATTCCATCCTGGCGCAGGTTCAAAAGGTCATGCCTACACTGGGCATTCCAAGAGAAAATATTGTAATTGTATCTGGAATCGGTTGCAGCAGCCGCTTTCCATATTATATGAATACTTATGGTATGCACAGTATTCATGGCCGTGCCACAGCCGTGGCAAGCGGTTTAAAAGCTGCAAGACCCGAACTAAGTGTTTGGATCGTAACCGGAGATGGAGATGGGCTTAGTATTGGTGGTAACCATACCATTCATTTGCTGCGAAGAAATTTTGACGTAAATATTTTATTATTCAATAACCAGATATACGGACTAACAAAAGGACAATATTCTCCAACTTCTGAAGAAAATAAGATCACCAAAAGTACACCTTATGGAAGTATAGATCACCCATTCAACCCTTTGGCATTGGCAATGGGCGCAGATGCAGGGTTTATTGCACGTACCATGGATCGTGACCCCAAACATTTGCAGGCGATGCTGCTTCGTGCACAGGCACATAAAGGAGCATCTTTCCTGGAGATTTATCAAAACTGTAATATTTTCAATGATGGCGCTTTTGAGGCATTTACTGAAAAAAGCACCAAACAGGATGAAGTATTATTTTTAGAACAGGGGAAACCGTTGATCTTTGGAGCTACTCAAAATAAAGGAATAAAACTGGATGGATTTAAACCGGTGATCGTTGAACTGAGTGAAGGAGCAAGTACCAGTGATTTATGGATTCATGATGATAAAGATTTTTACAAAGCCCAGATATTGATCCGCATGTTTGATGATCCAAAATTACAAGGGCATTTACCAAGGCCTTTTGGTGTTTTTTATGAAACGGAAAGAGCTTGTTATGAAGATGTAATGGCCATGCAGATAGCTGAAACAATTGCTAAAAAAGGAAAAGGTGATCTGGATAAATTATTAAAAGGCAGAGAAACCTGGACGATCAGTTAATGAATAACCCCGGGTTTAAACCCGGGGCTATTCATTTAAATTAGTTTCTTTTCCAACAAATACTCCGCTATCTGTATCGCATTCGTTGCAGCCCCTTTTCTCAAATTATCACTAACGATCCAACAATTAAGGGTATTATCCTGTGTTTCATCCCGGCGAAGCCTGCCTACAAAAGTTTCATCTTTATCATGTGCGGTAAGTGGCATCGGGTATATGAAATTAGCCGGATCATCCTGTACAATAAGACCGGGTGCATTGCTTAAGAGATCCTTCACTTCGCTCAGGACGAAATTTTTTTCAAATTCAATGTTCACACTTTCACTATGTCCTCCCAAGGTAGGTATGCGAACACAGGTAGCCGTTAGCTGTATAGAATCATCTCCCATGATCTTTTTGGTTTCATGTACCATTTTCATTTCTTCCTTGGTATAGCCATTTTCTGTAAATACATCTATTTGTGGAATCGCATTCTGATCGATGGGGTATCTATAAGCCATTTCGCCAGATATTCCTTTGCGTTCGTTCTGCATTTGTTGTACTGCTTTTACACCGGTGCCTGTAACGCTTTGGTAAGTACTTACAACAACTCTTTTTATTTTGTATTTATCGTGCAATGGTTTTAAAACCAGTACCATTTGTATTGTTGAGCAATTCGGATTTGCAATGATCTTATCGCTTGATGTTAAAAACAATCTATTTACTTCCGGTACAACCAGTTTGGTATTTTTATCCATGCGCCATGCACTCGAATTATCGATAACGGTAATGCCTGCTGCAGCAAATTTGGGCGACCACTCTAAAGAAGTGCTTCCACCTGCAGAAAATAAAGCAATAGCAGGTTTTGCATCAATAGCATCCTGCATGCTTACAATTTTGTATTTTTTTCCTTTGTATGATATTTCTTTTCCAACAGACCTTTCTGATGCAACTGGAATCAATTCAGTTACAGGAAAATGCCGTTCAGCCAAAACCTGTAACATTTTTGTGCCAACAAGGCCTGTAGCACCTACAACTGCAATCTTCATGTGATATTTTTTTGGCAAAAATAAAACATCTGTAACTGGTTTGCAAAGATTGTCATTGCGAGGCACGAAACACTCTTAATTTATTATCAAAGTCAGGTTATATTGCTTTGTGTCTTACAATGACGATTGTAATTATAATTTTGAGTCCTTTATTTCTTTTTTCACCGACTTTCCAGAAAATTGTATCTTTAAAAGCAAGTAAAATAAGTATGTATAAAAAATTGTTTTTTTGTTTGATAGCATTTGTGAGTGGCTTTTTTGGAAAGGCACAATTCACAGAAAATTTCAGTGATGGCGATTTTACCATTAACCCTGCTTGGGTAGGTGGAACAACAGACTGGATTGTGAATCCTGGTTTTCAATTGCAAAGCAATAACAGCATTGTAAACAGCAGCTATTATTTAAGTACACAAAGCAGCCTTGCTACAACTGCTCAATGGGAATTCTTTTGCAAATTGAGTTTTAATCCTTCTTCAACGAATTATATTGATGTTTTCTTAACAGCAAGTATGAGCGATATTTTACAACCTGCAACAACCGGCTATTTTGTACGAATGGGCGGAACAGATGATGAGATCAGTTTATACCGCAAGGATAACGGTACAATTTCAAAGATCATTGACGGGGTAAATGGGATTTTAAACAGCAGTAATAATGACATTAAAATAAAAGTAGTTCGGGATGCCACCAACCAATGGCTACTAACAAGAGATCTAAATGCTACCGGCTCTTTTAATGAAGGAAATGCTACAGACGCTACATACCTCAGTTCTGCTTTTTTTAGTATTTTGGTTAAACAAAGCACTGCAAGTTTTTTTCTAAAACATTTTATTGATGATATAAACGTTGGTCCTTTTTTACCTGACTTGTTACCACCTGTAATTCAAACGTATACGGTTACCGGGCCCAATACTCTTGATATTTTTTTTAATGAGCCGGTAGAACTCGGCAGCAGTCAGTTTACGGGGAACTATTTTGTAAACAATGGCATTGGCTCACCTTTAACCGCAGTAAGAGACGTTTCTAACAGTTCATTGGTTCACCTGAGTTTTTCAGTGAATTTTCCAAACAGAACCAACCTGACATTAACAGTGAACGGGGTAAAAGATATTGCAGGGAATGCTATTAATAACGGCACGATAATTTTCAACTATTTTTCGGCATTACAATATGATATTGTCATAGATGAATTGATGGCCGATCCAACTCCATTGGTTGCATTACCTGATATAGAATGGATCGAATTAAGAAATACCACCGCTTTTAATATTGACCTGCTTGGCTGGCGTATTGGAAAACCAACAGGTCAAAGCGGGCCGATGCCTGCTTATATATTAAAACCGGATAGTTTTGTTATTGTGTGCACCAGCAGTGCTGTTGCAGCCATGTCGCCTTATGGAAATGTTATTTCTGTAACAAGTTTTCCAAGCCTTAATAATACCGGAGATCTGTTATACTTACGTTCGCCACAGAATACAATCATACATTCAGTGAACTATACCGATGCCTGGTATCAGAATGAACTGAAAAAAGACGGAGGCTGGACATTGGAGATGATAGATACAGATAATCCATGTTCTGGTATTACGAATTGGAACGCAAGCACAGATGCAAAAGGTGGAACACCCGGTAAAAAAAATTCTGTTGATGGGGTAAATGCAGATGAAACATCACCAAAATTATTGCGTTCATATGCTACCGATAGCGTAAATATAGTATTGGTTTTTAATGAATCATTAGACAGTACAATAGCTTCTCTTGCGTCAAGATATAGTATCAGTGATGGCGTTGGAACTCCGGTTACTGCAGCAGCAGTATCTCCTCTGTTCGACAGGGTTAATCTGCGATTGAACGGAGCTTCGGCTTTGTTGCGTAATAAAATATATACAGTTACTGTATCGGGTATTACAGACTGTGCTGGTAATACAATCGGCATAACCAACACGGCTAAAGTTGGATTATATGAACATGCCGGCAGTTTTAATATAATTGTCAATGAGATCTTGTTTAATCCAAGATCAACAAGCAATGATTATATAGAATTGTATAATAGGAGCAATAAAATATTAAACCTGAAAAATGTATACATAGCTAACAGAAATTCAACTGGCGTTATCAGCAGTATCAAGCAACTAAGTATAGAAGATTATTTGTTTTTTCCTAAAGAGTTTATCGTAGCAACGGAAAGCAGATCACTTGTATTGAATGATTATGTGGCAAATAATCCGGATGCATTTATTGAGATCAGTTCTATGCCATCACTTAATGACGATAAAAGCAATGTGATCTTGTTAAATGAACAGGGAAACATTATTGATGAAGTTGCTTATTCAGATAAATGGCATTTTAAACTGATCAGCAATGAGGAAGGAGTATCCCTGGAGCGGATCGATTATGATGCAGCTTCTCAAAATGAACAAAACTGGCACAGTGCTGCTACCAGCGTGGGATATGGGACACCTACGTATAAAAATTCGCAATATAGAATAGATGCCGGAGTACAGGGAGAAATAACAGTAACGCCTGATATTATTAGTCCTGATAATGACGGAACAGATGATTTTGCTACCATAAATTATAGTTTTCCTGAGCCCGGTTATGTTGCCAATATTACAATATTTGACGGATCGGGAAGGCCTGCAAAGGCGCTACTTCGCAATGCACTATGCGGGACAAAAGGCTATTTCAGGTGGGATGGCCTTGGTGAAAAAAATCAACAACTACCTGTTGGTATGTATATTATTTATACAGAAGTTTTTAACCTGCAGGGAAAGACGAAGAAATTTAAGAATGTTATTGTTCTGGCAAGAAAATAATTAAAAAATACTTATGAATATAAAAAACGTATTGATAATGACAGCAATTTTTGCAGTCATATCTTCATGCAATAATAAATCTACAGATGTGAAAACCGCTTACAATTGGCCGGATGGCATTACTGTTCCGTTAGCAGAAAAAAAATTAAAAGAACTCACTGTACATGCTGATACACGGATTGACAATTATTATTGGATGAATGATTATTTTAAAAAAGGACCTGATAGTAATAAAGTTGTAGAATACCTGCAAGCAGAAAATAAATATTACGATACCATGATGTCTGGTACAAAAACTTTCCAGGAAAATTTATACAATGAAATGAAAAAGCGAATTAAGGAAAAGGATGAAAGCGTACCCTTTTTTAAAAACGGATATTTTTACTATAACCGCCAGGTAGAAGGGAAAGATTATTTTGTTTACTGCAGGAAGAAAGGAACCCTTGATTCAAAAGAAGAGGTTTTGCTTGACGTCAATGCCATGGCTGAAGGGCATAATTATTTTTCAGCCACAGGATTTTCAGTAAGTATGGATAATAAATTGCTGGCTTACGGTATCGACACCTTGTCACGCAGGCAATACAATATTCATATTAAGAACCTGGAAACAGGAGAAATACTTAAAGACGTTATCCCTCAAACTGAAGGAGACCCGGTTTGGGCAAATGATAACCAGACTATTTTTTATACAGCAAAAAATCCTGTTACCCTGCTGTCTGAAAAAATAAAGAAACATAAATTGGGTTCGGATGCCTCCGCAGATAAAATTGTATATGAAGAAAAAGATCCAAGCAATTATATCGGTATAGGTAAAACAAAATCAGATAAATTCATATTAATAACATCACAGGCAACACTATCTTCCGAACAAAGGTATATTGATGCAAATAAGCCAGATGCAGCATTTGTTGTTTTTCAACCAAGGATGAAAGAAATATTGTACAGTTTTGATCATGCCAATGATAAGTTTTATATCCGTACCAATGACCATGCAAAGAATTTTAAACTAATGACATGTGAAGAAGGTAAAACAGATTCTGCCAGTTGGAAAGAATTTATTGCACATAATAATGATGTATTGATCGAGGGTTTCGACCTTTTTAAGAATTTTTTAGCCATATCAGAAAGAAAAAATGGATTAACACAGATACACATCATGAATACACAAAACAATGCATCACACAATCTGGCTTTTGATGAGCCAACGTATGCTGCAAGCATTGCGTATAACCCTGATTATAATACAGACCTGCTGAGGTTCAATTATACATCCTTGACCACACCTTCTTCAGTGTATGATTATAATATGTTAAGCAAAGAAAAGAAACTGATGAAACAACAGGAAGTAGTGGGTGGGTTTGATGCTAAGGAATATGTAACAGAGAGATTATATGCTACTGCAAAAGATGGGACAAAAATTCCTATTTCTATAGTATATAAAAAAGATTTCAATAAAGATGGTAATGCTCCCTTGATGCTTTATGGTTACGGAAGTTATGGGGCAAGTATGGATGCTTCTTTTAGCAGTGTGCGTTTAAGTTTACTTGATAGAGGCTTTGCATTTGCCATTGCACATATTCGGGGCGGCCAGGAAATGGGCAGGTATTGGTATGAGGACGGTAAGATGATGAAAAAAATAAACACATTCACGGACTTTATTGATTGTGCAGAATTTTTATTGGCAAATAAGTACACATCAAAAACACATTTATATACAAGTGGAGGTAGTGCAGGAGGTTTACTTATGGGAGCTGTTGTAAATATGCGTCCTGAACTTTGGCATGGAGTGATCGCAGCTGTTCCTTTTGTAGACGTACTAACTACAATGAGTGATCCAAGTATCCCATTAACAACAAACGAATATGATGAATGGGGTAATCCGGCTAATAAAGAAAATTATTTTTACATGAAATCATATTCTCCTTATGATAATGTAAAAAAGCAGGAATATCCCAACATGCTTGTGACAACCGGGTTGCATGATAGTCAGGTACAGTATTTTGAACCTGCAAAATGGGTTGCCAAATTGCGGGAAATGAAGACTGACAAAAATAAATTATTACTCTATACAAATATGGAAGCCGGGCATGGAGGAGCGTCAGGTAGATTTAAAGTGTTAAAAGACAGGGCAAGGGAGTATGCGTTTTTATTTGCGCTTGAAGGGATAATGAAATAATTAATATTGTGTGTAACGGATTTAATATTTCACTTTTCCTTACTAAGGCCTGAGATCATCTGTTCCGATCTTGTCGATATCGTCCCGGATCTTTTCATCAGGCTTTTTTTCCAGAATATATTTAACAGTTAAGTATCCTCCAAAAGCACATACAATAGCGAAAGCCAATAATCCATATAAGTTTTCGGTTCCAAAAAAGGCCATGCCGAGTATAAGACCGGTTATTTCAAATAAAATCCAGGCCATTACTGTTAATAATTTCCATCTTCCGCGGGGTAAACCTTTTTTTACAGCGAGTTCACCCATGCTTTTAGTGAGGAAGTAAAGCAGGATTATTTCGATCATTATTTTTTATTTTAACTAAACAATTTCTTTTTAAGATATGATTAGTTATACAAGATCAATATCAAAATTTACCAATTGTACAAATTCATTTAGTCTTTCATCGATATCTGCTTTTGTAATTTCTTTTAATCTTTCTGGCCCGAATTTTTCTACACAAAAACTCGCCATTGCACTTCCAACAATAATGGCAGTTTTCATATTTTCAAAACTAATGTCTTTTGTTTTTGCCAGATGGCCTATAAAACCACCAGCAAATGTATCGCCGGCACCAGTTGGGTCGAATACTTCTTCCAGTGGTAGTGCTGGAGCAAAGAATACATGGTTTTCATGAAAAAGTAAAGCTCCATGTTCTCCTTTTTTTATGATGAGGAACCTTGGCCCCATTTCAAGGATCTTGCGTGCAGCTTTAACCAGTGAAACTTCGCCACTCAATTGCCTTGCTTCACCGTCATTTACCAACAGTACATCAACCTTTTTTAAAACCAATTTCAGGTCATCCAAGGCAATATCCATCCAGAAATTCATCGTGTCCATAACGATCAGTTTCGGCCTAACTTTTAATTGGTTGATCACACTCAATTGTAATTTTGGCATCAGGTTTCCCAACATTAAAAATTCTGCACCCTGGTAACTATCGGGCACTATCGGGTTAAAATCTTCCAATACATTCAGATCTGTTATCAGTGTATCACGCGTGTTCATGTCATTATGATATTTACCACTCCAGAAAAAAGATTTTTTATCAGGAACTATTTCCACGCCATCCAGTTCTATACCACGTGACCTTAATTCATCCATTTCTTCTTTTGGAAAATCATAACCAACAATAGAAATCTGTTGAACTGGTTTAACAAAGTTAATTGCAGCGTATGCTACATAAGTTGCAGACCCTCCTACGATCTTATCTACTTTAGCAAAAGGAGTTTCAATGGCATCAAAGGCCATGGTGCCGACAGTGATTAAGGACATGTTTATTAGTTTATTTGTTTATTTGTTTATTAGTTTATTGTGTTTGTTCTCATTATCCAGCATCCCCGTCCTAACGGTTTTCAGCCGGGCATCCAGCATCCAGATAATTAAAAACGCTGCAAAAGTAACAGATAAATGTTGTTTTTTCACCAGCGGAGAATTTTGTATTAATTTCATTGTATATGTTAGTTCAGGTACACCCCGAAAATCCACAACCAAGGCTTATCAAACAAATGGCTGAATGCCTGAAAGACGGCGGAATTATTATTTATCCAACAGATACTATCTATGGATTTGGATGTGATATATTGAAACAAAAAGCGATAGAACGTATATGTAAAATTAAAGATATTGATCCCCAAAAGGCACAATTGTCGTTTATCTGCAGAGATCTTAGCCACCTGAGTGATTATACAAAGAGTATAGATACGCCTCTTTACCGGCTTTTGAAAAAACACCTGCCAGGTCCTTTTACATTCATTTTACCGGCAAGTAAACTGGTGCCAAAAATATTGCAAACTAAAAAATCAACGATCGGACTTCGTATTCCGGATAATGAAATATGCAGGCATATTTTAGATGCACTGGGTAATCCTTTATTAAGCGCATCACTTCCCGGCGATATGGTAGAAGAATATACAGACCCCGAAGTGATCTATGAAAAATTTCAACAGCAGGTGGATTTTGTTGTGGATGGAGGTATTGGCGGAATGGTTCCTTCAACCATTGTTGATTGCACCGGTTCAGATTGGGAGGTGGTTAGACAGGGATTGGGGGATTTTCAGGGGTAG
>JANOPU010000226.1:0-10883 GCA_031422055.1 Ferruginibacter sp. | reverse complement strand
AATAAAGCAAGGGGAAGCTTTTTAGGTTTGCAAAACGCCCTTATTATCAAATTGCCTGATTTTCATATTTTTATATTGAATTGCCTTTTATAATTTTTGGTTAGGCTTTAGCTATACAATAATTTATATTTGCTTTCTTATAATTACCAACAGACTTTTAAATGCCATATTTCGAAATTAAACTTCCTAAGAGTATAGCACGGGCATTGAACCTTCCTATCAGTGATGCAAGGCGGCAACAATTGAAAGTTTTGAAGAAGTTACTTAAAAAAGCAAGATTTACTCAGTTTGGCCAGTTATATAAATTTGATGAAATATTACTGAGCAGGCACCCCGGTAAACGATTTCAGCAATTAGTACCTTCATTTAATTACAGTAAGATCTACAATGACTGGTGGTATAAAACCCTGGAAGGCATTCCGGATGTATGTTGGCCCGGTGTGATAAAATATTTCGCTTTGAGCAGTGGAACAAGCGATGCTTCCAGTAAATACATACCGGTAACTAAAGAGCTTATCCGCAGTAATACTATTACAAGTTTCAGGCAATTGCTCAGCCTGACCCGTTATGAGCATATTCCAAAAAGCTCTATTGGTAAAGGCTGGCTGATGTTGGGCGGTAGTACACAATTGCAAAAAGGACCAACCTATTATGCGGGAGACCTCAGCGGTATACAACAAAAAAATATCCCATTCTGGTTTTTAGGTCTGGGGCTTTATAAACCCGGAAAAAAAATAGCCAAAGAAAAAGACTGGGCAAAAAAGCTGGAAGAAATCATCGAAAATGCGCCTAATTGGGATATTGGTTTTATTGTTGGTGTTCCGGCATGGTTGCAACTTTGTATTGAAAAGATCATTGAACGATACGGCCTTAAGAATATTCATGAAATATGGCCGAACCTCGCTATTTATGTACATGGCGGCGTTGCACTGGAACCATATAAAAAAGGGTTTGAAAAACTAATGGGCAAACCGATTACCTATATTCAGACCTACCTGGCAAGTGAAGGATTTTTAGCATTTCAGAACAGGCAGGAAACGGCTGGTATGCAATTGGCACTTAACAATAATATATTTTTTGAATTTGTACCTTTTGATGATAAGAACTTTGACAGTGAAGGCAACATGCATGAAGAGCATGAGGCTTTAATGATACATGAGATAGAAGAGAATAAAGATTATTCTATACTGATCAGCACCAATGCAGGAGCCTGGCGATATGCCATAGGCGATACCGTTAAGCTCGTTGATAAAGAAAGAAGCGAAATTATTATTACCGGAAGAACGAAACATTTTTTAAGCCTGGTAGGAGAACATCTTAGCGTTGATAATATGAATAAAGCCATTGAAATGGCAGCCGAAGAAATGAATATTTTTATTCCTGAGTTTACAGTTGCAGGAGTGCCCCATGGTACTTTCTTTGCGCACAAGTGGTATATTGCCTCAGATGATAAAGTAAATGCTACAGCGCTTGCAAATGTGATCGATGAAAAACTGAAAATACTGAATGACGACTATGAGGTAGAACGAAGGCATGCTTTAAAAGAAGTACAAGTAGAAGTATTACCGGAAAAAATATTTATGCGTTTTATGGATGCCAAAGGAAAAGTGGGGGGGCAACATAAGTTTCCACGAGTGTTGAAAGGAAAGATGCTGGAAGACTGGCAGAACTTTTTAGCGCAGGAGAAGATCAAGTAAATTCTCATTATTTTATTGCAAATAATACCGAATGACAGATGCTATAATTTCTGGAGTACTTTTAGGTCTTGCACTGATGTTTTCTGTTGGACCTGTAATTTTCACGATTATTAAACTGCGGATAAATTATGGCCTTGCAAGCGCCTTTTATTTTATTGGCGGTGTATGGCTGAGTGATGTTTTTTGGGTAGTTACCGCAAATGCATTTAGTGGTTTATTTGAAAACCTTGTTGCGTATAAAAAATCAATTGGTATTACAGGAGGCGTTTTTCTTATTGCATTAGGATTGTATTATCTGTTTATTAAAAAATACCATACCAAAGAAGAATTGGATAACGGCGTTAAGATAGGCAATGCAACGCATGCACGTCTTTTTATTACAGGGTTCTTAATTAACACATTAAACCCGGGAGTCATTGCACTATGGTTTGCAGCAGCAACCAAATCATTGTCCAATACCTTTGATGAAAGGGTAATTATTTTTTCCATTTGCCTGTTACTGAATATGGCAGCAGATTTTCTGAAAATTCATCTTGCAGGCAAACTTCGGCGAAAATTAACAGACAGGAATATTACTATTATTAATAAGATCTCCGGATCCATGTTCCTTTTTTTTGGGATCTTACTTATTGCAGGTGTAATTTGGGCTACTTCAAAACATACATAAAATTTCTGCATGATATACCGAATATTTTTTTTACTAATAATTGTATCATCTGCTGTTCATGCCCAGCCTTCAGATTTTATTATACTAAAGAAAAAAGATAAAACGATACAATCATTTTATGCCGGTACACAAATAGAATTTGTTACCACTTCAGGTGCATACAGAAATGCTTTTATAAAACGTATAGCACATGACACCCTTTTTCTGCAGGAATTTCTGATACGTAGGATTCCTACACAACTGGGTTTTTATATAACCGATACTGCAGGAAGTTTCCGGTTTGCTTATCATTATAACCAGATTGCCAGTTTCGGAAAAAAGCAAAAAGGATTTAATCTGAGTGGCAGTGGTGCTTCTCTATTGGGCGGTGGTATTTTGCTAACCCTTGCAAGTGGAGTTGTGTTTCTGGTTGACAGGGATAAATTCAGCCCGGCCTTACTGGGTGCATCTGTTGGCCTTGGTGCTTTAGGATATCTTTTGCTCAAAGCCGGAAATAAAAGGATCGTGATCGGAAAAAGAAATTACCGGATGGAATATATTAATGTGTCAAATGAAAAAAAATAGTGCTCTAAAACTTAAATGACCTGTTATATATGGCTGAGACAAAAACAAGCTGGTTTAAAAAGATCTGGAAATTATTTTTATGGTTATTTGTGTTACAGTTTGTGTATATCATTTTTTGTAAATGGGTCGATCCGCCTGTTACTATAACACAAACCGTTAGCCTTATTAAAGGAGATGGCTTAAAAAGAGATTATGTTTCTTATGAAGAAATGAATAACAATTGTAAGCTGGCTGTTATGGCTGCAGAAGACCAGTTATTTCCGGACCATGACGGGTTTGATATTAAGGCGATAAAGAAAGCGATCAAGTATAATGAGAAACATCCAACACGAAGACGTGGTGCCAGTACCATCAGCCAGCAGGTTGCTAAAAATGTTTTTCTATGGCAGGGAGGTGGTTTTTTCCGCAAAGGGTTGGAAGTGTATTTTACTTTCATGATAGAAAAATTATGGAGTAAAAAAAGGATCTTGGAAACTTACCTGAATGTTGCTGAAATGGGCCCGGGTATTTTTGGTGTGCAAGCTGCTGCCAAAGCATATTTCAATAAAGATGCAAAAAATCTCAGCAGGTCAGAAGCCGCTATGATCGCTTCCTGTTTGCCCAATCCAAAAAGGTTTACGGTAAAACCACTGAGCCGTTATGTATCCAGGAGATCTTCATTGCTGGTTCGGCAGATGAATAACTTAGAGCAAGATCCGGATATCAGGGAATTACTGAAATGATTTTACCAAAAAGACCCAAAGGCACAAAGTGGTGCGAAGAAAATACTTATAAGTACGCCTGTTCCAAAACAATTCTAAAATGAACAACACTTTGTGCATCTTGCTGCCTTTAGGTCTTTGTGGCAGAAAAACTAGATCACTTCCTTAACCGCATCAATTGCTTTCTGCAACCTTTGTTCATAATTACCACTGATATCTATCCAGGGAACATGTTGATGTATTAAAAGGTCTTTATAGTAATGATAAAGTTTTTCCCTTGTTTCAAGGTCAGGATATTCACGCAATTCATCTTTAACCCAGAGCAGGTCGGTGTTACAAAGCAAGTAAAGAGCATATTGCCTGTTGGCGATCTGCGTAAGTATGCGGTTATCACATTTATTAAAAACAAATTCGCTCCATACTTTTATGACGTAGAGATCGGTGTCGATGAAAAAAGGTTGAGGGTTGAGGGTAGAAGGTAAAGGGTTTAAGGTGGAGGGTTTAGGGGGCATCATACTGTTAATAATGCTTTCTTCTCCTTTTAGCTGGCCTTCGGCAATGGTATAAAGATCTTCGTATTTGTAATGGGTGCCATGCTTTAATAAATATTCTCTTGCATATTCCGGCACCCACTTTGTATTAAAGTGTTCTGCCAGTTGACTGCACAACATGCTTTTACCGGTTGATTCAGGCCCTATGGTTACAATTTTTTTCAGCATAGATTAAATGATGTTCGTCATTGCGAACCTGCCTGCGGCAGGCAGGCGCAGTGAAGCACCCGTCATTGCGAACGTTGTGAAGCAATCTTCTTTAAATAACTATTTCTGGTACCATGCCGCTTTTGCTTTTATAGTTTTTTTATAAATGCTGCAACTTTCATCATGAGCTCCGGGCAGGTAACCGGTGCTCTGTAAAAATTCATTTACGATCTCACCACCGGTGAAACGAAAGGTTTTTTTAAACACTTTCACCCAATCTTCTTTGGATAAAGGGTGATGTTTATCAATCCAGTTTTTAAATGAGCCATGTTCTTTCTGAATAGTTATAATGGTTTTGGCATTTTCAATGGCAGCATTTATTTTCAAACGGTTACGTATAACACCCGCATCATTCATGAGCCGGTTAAAATCTTTTTCTTTATAGCCGGCAACCTTTTTAATATTAAAGTTGTGGTACGCTTTGCGGAAGCTTTCCTGCTTTTTGAGGATGGTTGTCCAGCTTAGCCCCGCCTGGTTGATCTCCAGTATCAACCGGCAGAACAATTCATTGTCATCCTGTATAGGAAAGCCATAATGATGATCGTGGTAGGGTTTGTGCACAGCCAGGTCATCCGGCTTCATGATGTGCATCGCTTTACAGTAACTCATGTTATATATATATTTACGAGTAATATTATTTGTATAATATAAATTTAACGTTTTGTGCTATTGAAATATCTTTCATTAATATTAAAGTTGCTGAAAACGTATAAATATTCTAATCTAAGAGTAGAATTACTGAAGTTGATTCTACCGAAGAACTGATGTTGATTAAAGCTCCTTCCCGCAATCGGGCTGTATATTGATTGCGGGGGCCTTTTTTGGGTACCTTTTTGGGCAAGCAAAAAGGTACAAAACTTAATGTTCCAAGCTTTCTGTTTTTCCAATAGCACAACACTTCAAATCTCTTTACTGAATATAATTCTATTGGTTTATTTATTCTGTTGTTACGCTTCCCGGGTTAGAGTTTTTTACTTCTTTTACTCTATTTAACCATTCGATCAATCCAAAAACAGCCATTACCAGCAGCACAAGATAATACACACTGGTAAATACATATTGTTTTACAAAGTACAAAGGAATGGAAGCAATATTCGTAGCGATCCACCAGTACCAGCTTTCCACTTTTTTCTTAGCCATCAGCCACATGCCGGTGTATGCCGTGGCGCTGGCAAATGCATCAGCCCAGGGAATAGCTTCGGGGGCAAAATTCTGTTTAAGATATGTAAGCGCAAAAAATATAATGATATAAAATGCCACGAAGAACAACAGATGCTGCATCCATTCTTTTTTGGAGGCAGATGTGATCTTTAAAATGGTATGATGTTCTTTGTCTTTAAGTGCCCATAACGCCCAGCCGTAAATGCTCATGACCGTATAATAAAAATTCACGCTGGCTTCGCCCAGTAAACCTCCTTTATAACTCAGGTAAATGTAAAAAATGGTATTGACCAGTCCGGTAGGATAAACCAGTATGTTTTCCTTTCGGCTGTACCACACGCTGATGATACCGGCGAATACGGCGATGTATTCGACCCAGCCGGTTTGTTTCATGCCGGATATGAATTGCTGGAAGATCTGTTCTGCTGTCATACTTATGAAAGTTCAATTTATAACAATAAACTAAAAACGGTTCGGGGAGTGAAATTTATTTTGATGGTCGGCGGCCTACAAAGGCAAAAACATCACCATAATTGATTTCGATTCCCGGTACCCAAACCGAGTCGAAGAAACTATACACGAACACTCATCCTGGGAATTGGGGGCTTTATAAATTTTCTTTTGTTTGATATGCTGAATCAACGTAAATTGATTGACCAATTTTTTAATCATTAAATAATTTTTTATGTCAACTGCAGAAGCTGTAATGACCACACAGGATGTGGCCAACAGGATGAGCGAACTTTTTAAAGAAAACAAATGGGCACAGGTACAGGAAGAACTTTTTTCCGACGATTGCGAAAGCATTGAACCGGCAAGTGCCCCGGGAATGAAATCTGCAAAAGGAAAAGCGGCCATCAAACAAAAAGGAGAGGAGTTTAATGCCCTGATCGAAGAAATGCATGGGGGATGGGTGTCTGAACTGCTCGTTGGAGGCAATTATGTTACTTGTGCCATGGGTCTAGATGTAACCATGAAGGGTATGGGGAGGATCAACATGAATGAAGTCTGTGTGTATGAAGTAAAAGACGGAAAAATTGTAAAAGAACAATTCTTTTTTTAGATTCAAAAATGTTTTAAGAAGGAAAAGCCGCTTCATTATTGTGAAACGGCTTTTTAATATACTAATAATAAGGAAAACTACTCCGCTTCCGCCACCACTTCCTTCACCTCCGGTATCATGCGTTTCATCATTCCTTCAATACCAGCTTTTAAAGTGATCATCGATGAAGGGCAACCGCTGCAACTTCCCTGCAACATCAGGTTCACCCTTCCTTCTTCATAACTTTTAAATTGTATGGCACCACCATCCATTTCTACGGCTGGTTTTACATAATTCTCTAATAATTCTTTGATACGTTTTACCACATCATCGTCATCGGCACTTACCTCATTGCTGCTCTCCGGTTTCATTTTAGAAACCTCTTCCTCATTAACCACGGCTTTGCCTTCTTCCAAATATTCTTTTAAAAATTGCTTGATCGTTGGAATGATATCCTGCCAGTCGTCTGTTTCACCGGTTTTGCTAAGTGTTACAAAATTGCTAGCAATAAAAACCGACCGGATGAAAGGGAAGGTGAATAATTCCTGTGCCAGGGGAGAGGGCTTTGAACTGGCCTCATCCGGAAAATCAATGCTCTTGCCCGGGTATAATAATTTGTTTGCCACAAACTTCATGGTCTCCGGATTTGGGGTCATTTCTGTATATATGCTGATTACCGGGTTGCCTGTTTTGATCATAATTCAACTTTTAATTTCAATACAAAAATAACCCTTATTCTGCAATTTGGTTTTCAAAACAGGCATTATAGCATTAAATAACAGCTAAAATTTCTTATTTCGAAAACCTGTAATTTTGGATATTGATAAACCAACCCTTTAATAACCAACCTATTTGGTTTATTTTTAATTAAATTAATTCCAAATGCTTTTGAAATTTATTTTACTTATCATTTTCATATCCTGTTCATTATTAAATAGCAATGCACAAAGAGTTGTACGAAAAGGAGTAACAGAAAATCAGGCAAAGCAAAAACAACCTGAAGTAAAATATTCAATGAACCAGTTGCAGGGTAAATGGCAGGAAGTTAAACGTATTACCCTAGTGAGTTTGGAGACAATAAGTTTTTCAGACAGCCTGCTCCTGAATTTTTTGAATGACAAAGTTGAAGTGAAAGATGCTACGAGTATGCGAATATCTATAGCTGGCGATGCACAGATAGATGCTCCTGATATTTTATCGGTTGCCGGCGATGTGTATACTATCCGTTCAGTAAGTACAAATAAACTGGTAATTGATGACGGAGAATTTACCCGGGAAATGCAAAAAAAATATCAGTTCTATTATGAAACATTAAGAAAAATACCGGTTGAAAAAGATTCGGTTTCGGTACCGGTAACAATTGATATCAACAATTTAAAAGGCAAGTGGTTGGTATATGCCAGAAAAGCAAAACCCGGAAGTGTCTCACCACTCACTCCTGTTATTAAATCCATAGAAATAAATTCGATCTCTGCTGACGGAATTGCATTTGGGGAGATCGTTTATTATACGTCCAATATTTCAAAAATAATATTATGTAAACTTGTTACCAAGGATGGTGTAATCAAGATAATAACGGATAAGGATACCTGGATTTATAATACCTACAAAGCCGATGGAAAAGAATTTATTTTTGGTGAGACTGATAAGCTGGTTTATTATTTGAAGCAATAATAATACTTGTGGTATTTCGTTTTAATTTTGTATCGATTCGTCATTGTAAGGAACGGATTGAAACGTCATTGTAAGGTACGAAGCAATCTGTTTTTTACAAACAATGTAGATTGCTTCACTACGTTCGCAATGACGGGATCTTCACTGCGTTCGCATTGACGAAAAACTCAGACACTAACGATCCGAAGCTTCGCATAATTCAGCATGATCTTTTTTTCACCGTTCACTTCAAAATGGATCGTTGCGATCGGGTTGTGTGCAGCGCCTTCCATTTTTACTATTTCACCAAAACCAAATTTCTGGTGCTCCACTTTTTGTCCGGCCTGCAGGTCACCGGTTTCACTTGCAGTAAAATTTTCTGAAGGCACATGTTCTTTTAGTTGCGGGCGTGCAGGCGCTGTTGCATAGGTTGGTTTGGCCGTTTCTTTTTTCTCTGTATAATTATTATTGAAACCGCGGTTCATTCGTTCAAAGGCACTGCCCTGGCTCCAGCCATTGTTTGCATTGTTTTTGGCAGCAGCGCCGGCATAACTTCTGTCGATCTGTTCTTCCGGAATTTCTTCAATAAATCGGCTAGGGTCATTTTGCTGCAATTGCCCAAAACGGTAACGGGCATTGGCATAACTTAAATATAAATTTGTTTTGGCTCTTGTTATGGCCACATAGAATAAACGCCTTTCTTCTTCCAGCTCTTCCCTGGTGTTTATGCTCATGGCATTAGGGAAAAGTGTTTCCTCCAAACCTCCCACAAATACAACAGGGAATTCAAGGCCCTTTGCAGCGTGTATGGTCATAAGCTTTACCACATCCTGGTTTTCTTTATCATCATCAGGATCGGTGAGCAATACAATTTGCTGCAGGTAACCGCCCAGGCTTTTATCGCCTACTTCGCCATCTTCAAGATTTGAAGGAGTTTCAATAAATTCTTTAATAGAGTTCAATAATTCCTGCACGTTCTCATACCGGGCAAGCCCTTCCACCGTTTTATCATTGAATAATTCTTTTACAATATTGGTACTCTTGCCAACGATCACAGCAAGATCATATGCATTCTTTTTTTCCAATTCGCTCTGGAACATTTTGATGGTTGTAACAAAACCATCAATGCTTTCCAGTGTGCCACTCCTGAAACCATACATGCCGGCGTTGCAAAGTACATCCCACAAACTGATATTATTTTGATTGGCAAAAAGAACGGCTTTTTCAACAGTTGTTTTACCAATACCTCTTGCAGGAAAATTGATGATCCGTTTCAGCGCTTCTTCGTCTTTTGGATTTACGATCAGTCGCAGGTATGCAATAAAATCTTTTATCTCTTTGCGCTGATAAAAACTCATGCCTCCATAAATACGGTATGCAATACCCATGCGGCGCAGCGCTTCTTCAAAACTCCTGCTCTGTGCATTGGTGCGGTACAGGATCGCAAAGTCTTTATTGAAAAAATGATTGCGCAGTTTTTGTTCCTGTATGGCATCGGCCACCATTTTTCCTTCGTCATTGTCCGTCATGGTGCGAACCAGTTTTATCTTTTCTCCTTCATCATTGGCAGTGAATAATTTTTTTTCTATCTGCCCTTTATTCCTGCTGATGATCTCATTGGCAACAACTAAAATATTTTTTGTGCTGCGGTAATTCTGTTCCAGTTTTACCACCACCACATCGTCATAGTCTTTTTCAAACTGCAGGATATTTTCAATGGTAGCACCACGGAAACTATAAATACTTTGAGCATCATCGCCAACTACACAAACATTCTCATGCATGGCGCCCAGTAATTTTATGATCTCGTATTGGGCCGGGTTCGTATCCTGGTACTCATCTATTAAAATGTATTTGAACTTGCGCTGGTACTTGCTCAGTGAATCCGGGTTGTTTTTTAACAGGATATACATTTTAAAAAGCAGGTCATCAAAATCCATGGCGCCATTCTTAAAACAACGTTTCACATACGCATCATAGATCAGGCCAATGGCTGGGCGGTTTGCCCGGTTATCTTCCTGCTGCAGCGCCCAGTCGTTCATATATTCTGCCGGGCCTATCAAAGCATTTTTTGCTGCGGATATCCTGTTGTAAACGATGTTTGGTTTATAATGTTTGTCATCCAGTTCCAGTTCATTGATCACCGTCTTTACAACATTTTTTGAATCGTCGGTATCATAGATGGTAAAATTGGAGGGGTAACCGATCTTAGGGCCTTCTGTTCTTAATATCCTGGCAAATACACTGTGAAAAGTACCGATATATAAATTTCTTGCTTCAGTGCCAGCCTGTCCAGTAGGCAGGTTTCCCAGGGTTCTTTCAACCCGTTCTTTCATTTCAGCCGCAGCTTTATTGGTAAAAGTGAGTGCAAGAATATTAAAAGAATCTACTTTATGTTCAGCCATCAAATGAGTGATCCTGGTGGTAAGTACTTTTGTTTTTCCGCTTCCCGCACCCGCAATGATCATGATAGGGCCGTCTTTGTGAAGCACAGCCTGCCTTTGCGGTTCGTTCAATTCTGCTAAATATGTATGCATGGGGCGAAGGTACGAATAGGTGGAATGAGGTTGAGGAGTGTGGGAAAATATTTATCAATAAATTACAGAGATTAATGCCGGATATGCATTTTATAAATAAAAC
>JANOPU010000225.1:0-25761 GCA_031422055.1 Ferruginibacter sp. | reverse complement strand
CTATTGGTTACGCATGATCGCTATTTCCTGGATGCCGTAAGTAATGAGATCATAGAAATAGATGATGAAAAGGTTTATGTGTATAAAGGCGATTATGATTATTTACTTTTTTTAATTCAAGGATCTTACCACCAAGCCTGGTCATTTTTACCTGCAGGCTTACTTCAACAACATCTTTTTGTAGCTTTACCCTGTCTTCTACTTCTGCAAAAGCATCCTGCCTGCTTTTACTTTTAGTGGTACGGGCCTTTGGTTGCTTGCGCATCCATTCCAGTTCTTTGCGAAAAATATTCTTGTCTTTTTGTAATTCACTTTGCTGAACTTCCAGGCGTAAACTTTTTTGTTCAAGGAAATAATCATAATCGCCTTTATACACATAAACCTTTTCATCATCTATTTCTATGATCTCATTACTTACGGCATCCAGGAAATAGCGATCATGCGTAACCAATAGTAACGTGATCTTTTGCGCACTTAAATATTCTTCCAGCCATTCTATCATGGATACATCCAGGTGGTTGGTTGGTTCATCCAGTATCAACAGGCAACGCCCTTCATGCAATTGTGCTTCGATCAATGCCTGGGCAAGAGCTACTCTTTTCTTTTGCCCGCCACTGAGGTTACCTACTTTTTCATTCAGGTGGTGGAGGTTCAGCTTACCTAATATCTGTTTCAGGTCGCTCTCAAAACTCCAGGCATTCAGATCGTCCAGGCTGGCCATCAGATCGCCGAGTTTATCATGATCATCAGAACCGTTTTCGAGGAACTGTTCATATTCTTTAACTACTTTAACCACCGGATTGTCTAACCGCAACACATTATCCCAGATGGTTTTTTTACCGTCAAAATCATTGTCCTGTTGCAACATTACGGTCTTGATATCCTTATGTACCCATACGATTCCTGAATCGGCAGTATCCAGACCTGCAATGATCTTCATGAGCGTACTTTTGCCGCTGCCATTCCTGGCAACCAGCGCAATTTTATCGCCTTCCTCAATGTTAATGGTAATGTTTTTAAACAGCGTTCTGATCCCAAAGGATTTACTGATATTCTCTACCGAAGCATAATGCATAGCTTCAAAGGTACGTTGTAAACCAGAGATGACATCTTTGCTTTAAAAAAAGGATAGCTTTTTATTAAAAGATGTCATCTATTTGTAAAGATGGATTCTGAAACAATAAACCATATTTTTGCAATGATTTTTTGTAACAAAATAGTTGCAATATTTACAATGAAAAGAGTATTGTTTAATATCGAATAATGTTAAAAACGGAGTCTTATAAAAAAGGGATCGTATTATCTACAGGATTGAATATAATTGTAAAAGCGGTTCTTTTTTTAAATATCATTGTAATAGCCTGGTACTTTGGAACAAGCATTGAGACCGATCTGTACTTTTATATATTTTCAACCATTATTTTAATTGCCGGCCAGGTAAACGGGATGGATCTTGCTGTCATTCTTCCCGAAGGAATGCACTTACAGGAAGAAAAAGGAAAAGAGGAAGCGATTGCTTTCTATAATTTTTTTGGCTTCAGTTATTTATTGCTGGGCTTATTGATATTTGTAGTGTTATTCTTTTTTTCTGTACCAATTTATAGTAGTATTTCATCTTATAAAACGGCTACACTTTCAGTTCATACTCCCTTGTTACTTTTAAGTAGTTCATTGCCTTTGCTGATCATCCTGTCAAATTATTTCACTTCTGTACTTACAACACTTAAATATTTCACCGCTCCTTTAATAGCAAACGGTATTGCACAGATTTTTGCATTGGGATCATTGGTCATCTTTCATAATAAGTTTGGGATCGCTTCGGTCTTGATAGGAATGGTTGTGGGTTACCTGCTCAACCTTGCCCTGCTTTTATTTTTTATGTATTTTAAATTGCACTGGCATGCCAAGTTTTCTGCAAAGCATATTACAAAAAGGGTAAAGAAAAATCTTGCATCTGTTCAAATGGGCAACCTGGCAACGTTTGCTTTTAACTATGGCATTATTGTAGTGCTTAGCAGTCTACCCATCGGAATTTATTCAGCTTATAATTACAGTATGCAGATACTGAATGTTCCCAATAATTTCATTGTAGCACAGGCCGCTGCAGTCGCAGGAATAAAATTCAATGAACTGGCCGCTAAAAATTTACCTGCCGAAATGAACAGGATATTTTTACATAGTATTGAGATATTGCTGTTCCTGATCGTGCCATTTTGTTGCCTTGCCTATTTATATGCCGATGTGATCGTGAATTTTTTATACCTGAGAGGAGGTTTTACAAAAGAATCAGCAGAAAAGGTTGTTTATTTTATGCGTTACCTGATATTCCTGTCTCCTTGTTTTACTATCAATACATTTATTACCCGGTTAATGACCGCCGGAAAAAAAGTAAGCCAGACTTTTTTCTTCCAGTTGGGTTTTAATATAAGTGCACTTATACTGATCATATTTGTTACGCAGGCATTTCAGGAAAAAGGATTCATCATTTCTATGTTGTTTGCATATTATTTTTATATAATAGTGGTTTGTATCTTCCTGTTCAGGTGGTTGATGCCATTTATTAATTATCCTGTGGTTATTAAAAATATGTTGTTGATATTTTTATTTAATTTGCCTTTGTTGTTGATATTTTATAAAATATTCGACCGGCATCAATCTGTACCGGTATTTTTAATGCTATCAGCAGGATATTATGCAATTGTATTGATTGTGAATCATTTTATAAAAATAAATAAGGCTACAGATTCGTATTTTTCGAATATCATGAAAATGCTGCTGCTAAAAATCAAATAATGGACATCAAGTATACCCCGCACAACTTAGAATGGACGGATGAAAAGGTTTCCCGGTTCTGGAATTTCCGGAATAACTATAAACCTTATGATGGTACATGGTTCACCGAAAAAGCTGGGAAGGCACTTTTGAACCTGGTCGGCAAACATGCACCCTTAAGAGGCAAACTGCTTGATTACGGAACGGGTAAAGGATTTTTGATACAACATATTTTAGAGAAATATCCTTCAGTTGAATTATATGCCTGCGATTTTACAGATATGGTTGCAAAAGAAACGGATGAAAAATTTAGAAATAATGCTGCTTTTAAAGGATGTTTACATCTAACAGGCCTTCCTTCAGCGTATGAAGATAATTTTTTTGATCTTGTATTTTTAATTGAAACGATCGAACATCTCACAGATAATTACCTAGATTCAACGCTGAAAGAAATTTATAGGATACTAAAGCCCGGTGGTTACATAGTAATAACAACACCGTTTGATGAGCCGATTGAAAATAACTATGTTCACTGTGCAGATTGTGGAGCAACCTACCATCACATGCAACACATACGGAGCTGGAACGTAAGAAGCCTCACAAAGGTTACAACTGCATTTAATTACTTAACGATATGGTGTAAAGGAATTAATATAAAATGGTATAGCTACAGGGGGTTTTTCCATTACACGTCCGATCAGTTTAAAAAAATATTTGCCAAACCAATCAGAGAAAACCTGGTTTATATCGGGAAAAAGAATTGAATAAAAAATATTGAGAATACCAGCAAAAATAAAATTACTGATTGTCGTTCCAACACTTGAATGTGGCGGTTTGGAAAGGAATGTTGCCATGATTTGTAATAACATGGATACAACAAAATATGATGTAACACTTGTTGTTGTAAATAATATAAACCAGTTTTTTAAAATTACCAACAAGGATATTAAACTGATAGATCTGAAAATTGCCAATGTTCGTAAATCCTTGTTTCAGATATTAAAACTTTCCAGGAAGATCAGACCTGATATCATTCTTTCCACAGCCAATCACCTCAATTTATTGTTTGGTATTTTTAAAAGGTTATTTCCAAAAAGGATTAGAATTATTGCCAGGGAATCAAGTATAGTCAGTATCAATACACAACGTAGCTGGAACCCGGTAATTTATCATTGGCTGTTAAGAGTATTTTATAAAAACATTGATATAATTATTTGTCAATCGAAATACATGCAGGATGACCTGGTATCAAACTATAATATCAGGATCAACAAAACACGCATTATTAATAATGCTATATTCCGGCCAGAATATAAAAATGAACCAAATAGCCCTGCTGCATTTGCAAAACTGATTACCGTTGCACGTCTTTCAAAAGAAAAAGGGCTGGATCGTTTAATAAGAGCTGTATCACACCTCAAAATCCCATATCGATTTGTCATTATTGGTGAAGGTGAAATGCGTAACAAATTACAAGAAATAATAAATAACCTGTCACTTCAACAACATGTGTTTTTGACCGGGAGCAGGTTAGAACCTTATAAGGAAGTGCCTTCCCCTGACCTGTTTTTAATGGGATCTTATTATGAAGGATTTCCCAACGCTATGCTGGAGGCAACTGCTGCAGGAATACCAGTCGTTGCTTTTAATGCACCCGGAGGCATTACTGAACAAATAGTAAATTATGAAAATGGCATTTTGGTTGAAGGCAATGATGAACTGGTTTTTGCCGAAGCCATACAAAAAGCGCTTGATTTTAATTTTGATAATAATAAAATACAGGAAATTGCACTAAAACGTTTTAATATAGATGCAATTATGAAAAAATGGTATGAACTTTTTGAATCATTGAACTAAATTATTTTCAGTAGATCTACACAGATCAAATCCCGCGGATTTTGAAGAAAGAATAAGACATTGCAATTGTTATCTTCTATAATCTGCGGAACAAATCAGCGTTTATCTGCGGGCACAAATATTTCTAATGAAAATATTTATTTTATTACTCCTTATACTAACAACTTCTTTTTACTCCAGTGCACAAAAAAATATCACCAAATCAATTAAAGATTTTGGTGCAAAAGGTAACGGATATTCTGATGATCAGGATGCATTTGTAAAAGCTTCTGCATTTTTCAGAAACAGAAAAGGTCATGGTAAACTGATCATTCCAAAAGGAGTTTATATTGTTGGCCGTCAAAAATTTTCAGGTAATAATATTGATAAGAATGGCATTGCATATTTTGGAGAATATGTTCTTGATCTGAGGGATTGCCATGATCTTATGATTGAAGGAAAACCGGGGGCTGTATTAAAACACAGGGACAGCCTGCGTATAGGAACCTTCTCACCCATCACCGGAGAACCTTTTAAGCACAGTATAAAAGATATCAATGTAAAAGCTGAATATGCACGCTTTGCATCAAATGCAGGCAATATGATCTTTATTTCAAACTGCAGTAATATACAGGTAACAGGATTAAAATTAAATGGTAATTCGTCCAATTTTTCCTTCGGCGGTAATTGGGGATCCGGACGAAATGCTTATGAACTGATTCATTATGGAATTTATATTGTAGACTCCCACGACATTGGTATTAGAAATTGTAATATCGAAAGTTTTGCCTGCGACGGCATTTATATTGCCAACCTTGGACAACAAATAAAAACATATAAGATCAACGTTGATAAATGCAAAGTGAATTTTTGTGGGCGAAACGGCTTAAGTTGGCTGGGAGGTGAAAATATCAGCGTTACCAATTCAAATTTTTCCAATTCGGGCCAGGGAATTGTTCATGAATCTCCTGCAGCAGGCATTGATATTGAAGTGGAGAACAATAGTTTTTGCCGCAAAGGATATTTTTATAATTGTACCATGGAGAACAATATCGGTTCGGCAATTACTTCCGGTAGTAAGGATCTTTCTTCTAATGTTTTATTTAAAAAATGTATTGCAGCTTCTCCGGTTTATTATTCCGTATTTGCAGATGCTGCATCACATCATTTTGAGGATTGTAAATTTTATGGAACTGTATTAGTGTGGTACAGTGCGAGGAATGAATCAGATGCTGTGAAATTTAAACGTTGCCTTTTTGATGAAAATTATAAAGGAAAAAAAATGTATGATGGTACATACCAACTGGGCGTTGAAGCTACATCAGTTCAGGTGGATAGTTGTATTTTTAAAGCATATACAACTGCCAGTTATTACCTGGCAGGCCATGCAAAAAATTGTGATGTAAAAAATCCGGAAATGCTTCATGTATCTAACAGTTATTTTTATAATTATTGCGAAAATGGGTTTAAACTAACTCAAAAAGTTGCCGGCACTGCCGGTCATTGTATTTTTTATAATAACAGGTTCTATGCCCGTCCCGGCGTTAGTTTTCAAAATGGTTTTAATGGAGATTGCCATGCTGATGCAGGAAAAAATCATTTTCTTATTGCGGTTAAACAATAGCTAATGATGATTAGCTTTTAGCTAATAACTATATTTGCAACATTCAAAAATCAAACCAACGGCTATCACTGTTAACTTAGCATGAAACCAGCTTTATTAATATTTATTAATTCTCTCAGGTCAGGTGGTGCAGAAAGGGTAGTGTCACAATTGTTGATTCATATGCAAGATGACTTTGATATTCACCTTGCTTTGTACAGTCATATCATTGAATACGAAATTCCGTCAGGGATAAAGATATTAGATCTTAAACAATCTGAAAATGATGGTCAATTGGCCATGCTGCTGAAATTACCTTTCCTGTCATATAAAATTAGTAACTATTGCAAAAAACATTCGATAACAAGCAGTGTTGCTTTTTTGAACAGGCCTTGTTATATTAATGCACTTATGCGTAGTTGTTGGGGATACAAGGGCAGGGTCGTTATGTGTGAAAGGACACATGAAACCAATATGCTTAAAACCAAATCCTTATTAACAAGTATTATTACAAAATTTCTGATAAGGTTTTCTTACAATCGTGCCGATCTTGTACTTGCAAATGCACAAGCGATTAAAGATGACCTTCAGGCAAATTTACATGTAAAAAAACCCATTGAGGTGATCTATAATCCCATTGATATCAGGGACCTTCAATATAAAATGACCTTGCCGGTAAACATCTCAATACCAAAAAATACTTTTCATTTTATAGCTGTTGGAAATTTCAGACTTGAAAAAAATTTTCCATTATTATTAGATGCATTTGCATTAATTAAAGAACTGAATTGTAAACTACTTTTAATTGGTGATGGCCCATTGTATGATCTGCTTAAACAAAAGGCTTCTGATTTAAAAATTATTGACCGGTTGATATTTTGCGGACGTGATAATAATCCTTTCAAATACATACACAAATGTGATTCATTTATTTTAAGTTCTGATGTGGAGGGTTTTCCCAATGTATTATTGGAAGCGTTGGCTTGCGGGAAACCGGTAATTTCTACTGATTGCCTTTCTGGCCCCAGAGAAATGCTGGCCCCTTCCACTGATCCGAATCTGGTACTTACAGACGAATTTTGTGAAGAAGAATTTGGAATATTAACACCTGTTGGGAATGCAATGATCATGGCCCAGGCTATGAAAAAGATGGTCACTGATGAAGTGCTGAGAAAAAGATTACAAGAGAAAGCAACTATACGTGCAGCAGATTTTGATGTTTCAATAATCAGAAAGTATTTCCAGAAGGCTTTTGAAGGATAGTTTTCTGGTAACAGTATAATATGTTCAGCAAAGCCATCGTATAAAATGGAATTAACGGAATTCTGTATCTGGCTAGTGTTCCAAAATTGTATGTTGATAAACCAATAAGCGCTCCAAATAATAAAGCATAAGTAAGGCAAAGGAATGTAAATGGATTATTAAAGAGGCCTCCTATAAAACCTTTGAATCCTGTTTTATACATAACATATAGTGTGAGCCACAATAAGAATAAACTTTCCATGGCACTAAAAATAATAATGAATTTTTTTGCCTCCCAGATAAATGGCCGGTAAATAGCTGCAGCAATTCCTACAGGCATCTTAGATATGAAACCACTGATACTTGGCTCAAAGGTACCCAGGTCAAAAGTAGCTTCTGTATCAGCTGTTTCACTGGCTAAGTATGATGATGATAGTTCTTTTACATTATCAAAAAGTTTGTCAACGGCATAATACCCAAGTTTGTCATCAATTTCCTTTGAATAATAAATATAGAAACCGGTTATGATTAGCAGTAAAACAGGTAAAATGATGTTCCGTACAAATTTGCTTGGAATCTTTTTAACAAGTAATATCAGCAGGTATAAAATATAAGGCACAATAAAAGCAACAATGATATATACTTTAATTATACTGATCACGGCTATGCTTAATGCTAAAATAAAAATGTATCGTAAACGGAATTGTCTTTTTACAATTAACTGATGGCTGCAGTATAATAACCAACCCAGTGATGCCATGCAAAGCGTATCTTTTAAAACACCTGAACCAAAAACGCTTATAGAAGGAAAAAATAAAATGATCATTGCGATCCGCTTATCCCAGCCGGGCATGATATCATGAAAAGTCTGTAACATTTTAAACATACCGGAATAAGCTATTGCAGCAAAAAACAAGGTTACAATCAGGTATCTTGAAAAAGAAACATAAGACAATAGCAACGCTACTTTTTCAACGGTAAGCCCGGGCTCTCCACCTCCGGCTATGATGGTATAGTTTTCTCTTATTGTTTTATGAGAATCAAAAAGTACAGAAAAACTTTCAACGCCTGTGCTTATCTGGTGCTTTAAATATATGGCATCCCGGAAATAACTAAGACTGTCTCCGAAACCATAATAAAAATTAATAAGCATTGCATAAAAAAGGGCACAGGCTACTTTAAAAATAAAACCTTTGATCAGATATTTCTGAATGAGTAGGTTATTCGGATTTCTTTTTTTAATATACCAGAGGACCAATAAAAAAACAGACAGGTAAGTAGGCACAAGAATGATGTCTATCCAGTCTATTATTTCTTTGTACATCAATTAATTATTAAATGAATGCGTTATAAGGAACTGCAACCCTTGAGTTTGTTATGCTGATACTTCAAGCCTCAGCACAAGCTACGTAAGAATCTATGAGAGATGCTTCGTGCCTCAGCATGACAAAATAATCCGGATAATGGCCAACGAACAACACAACAACCCATAAACAAATTTGAGTTATTTTTGCGCTTATTGCAAAACGAAAATAGTATAAACTTTATGAATTACAGGTTGGTAAGGATGACTGCCGGTTCTATGGCACTTAAAGTTTCTACCCGGGGGCAACCAAAGTATATGAGCGAACACGGCTTTGATGTAACAATGATCAGTTCTGCAGGATGGGAGTTGCCGGGAGTTATTGCACTTGAAAAATGTCCACATATCGAAGTTAATTTAACCCGTAAACTATCACCCTTTGCCGATATCAGGTCTATTTTTAAATTGTACAGGCTTTTCAAAAAATTAAAGCCACACATTATTCATACAGAGAACCTTAAAGCAAATCTGGCTGGGCCTATTGCCGGATATTTTGCAGGTGTTCCTGTAAGAATTCAAACCATGGCAGGGTTGGTATCTCCTACAAAAAAAGGTTTAAAAGGATGGCTGATCAGGCAGGCAGAGATCCTAAGTTTTAAATTTGCAACAGATGTATGGCCTAACAGTCACAGGTCTATGGAATATATGGTTCGCACCAAAATGGTAAACCCAAAAAAAACGATGGTTATTGGCAGAGGATCAACCAATGGAATAGACCTTGAAAGATTCAACAGCAATGTGATCAACAAAGAAAGATTGGCAGAGATTAAAAAAACGGTTGATTATAGCGAAAGTGATATGATCTTATTGTTTGTAGGCAGAATGGTAAAAGATAAGGGAGTAGAGGAACTGATAGCTGCTTTTGAAAGACTGCAAAAAGAATTCAATCATCTTAAACTGGTATTATTGGGGCCTCAGGAAGCAGATCTTGATCCTTTAAACACTGAAACAGTAAAGGCTATTAGTAATAATAATCGTATCGTGCATATCGATTGGACTGATGAAGTTGAATATTACCTGTCTTTTGCAAGTCTGTTTGTTTTTCCTTCATACAGAGAAGGGTTTCCAAATGTGATCATGCAGGCAGGTGCCATGAAATGCCCTGTGGTATGTAGCGATATAGTTGGCAATAACGAGATCGTAACTAATGGAGTTAATGGAATTCTACATAAATCCCAGGATGAAAATGCATTATACGAAGCGGTTTTATTTGCATTAAACAACCATGATATGATGAAACGATTTGCCATAAAACTTCATGATGATATGGTTACTTATTATGACAGATATACGCTCTATGAATTGTATATAAAAAATTATAAAGAATTGATTGCGAAAAGATCTTAAAAGACGTTTGGATAAAAGAACTTTTTTAATGGGTATGGGAAATCAAAAAAAACTTTTATGCATGTAACCCTTGATAAAATTATTAAGTATATTTTATCTTGTTAAATAATTATAATATAAGAAATAAAAGGATAATTTGCAGCCTTTCTAAGAAAAAACTATTGAACGAATGAAGACATTATTATTAACCGGAGGAGCAGGGTTTATAGGTTCGCATTTGACCCGGCTTTTTGTTACCAAATATCCGGATTACAAAATTGTAAACCTTGACAAACTTACTTACGCCGGTAATCTGGAAAATTTGAAAGACATTGAACATGCCTCTAATTATGAATTTGTAAAAGGCGATATCACAGATATTTCATTCGTAGAAAGCCTTTTTAAAAAACATAATTTTAGTGCGGTTCTTCATTGTGCAGCTGAAAGCCATGTAGACAGATCAATTACCGATCCGTTGTCATTTGTAACTACCAATGTTATCGGTACCGTTACCCTGTTGCAAGTTGCCAAAGATCATTGGAAAGATAATATGACGGATAAGATCTTTTATCATATTTCTACAGATGAAGTATATGGATCTTTGGGGGAAGAAGGGTTCTTTACTGAAGAAACAGCGTATGACCCACGCAGCCCCTATTCAGCTTCCAAAGCATCATCTGATCATTTTGTACGGGCATATTATCATACATACAAATTACCCGTTAAGATCTCAAATTGTTCAAATAATTACGGGCCTTTTCATTTTCCTGAAAAACTCATTCCGCTTTGTATTCATAATATTATCAACAATAAACCATTACCTATTTATGGCAAAGGCGAAAATATTAGAGACTGGTTATATGTAGAAGACCATGTAAGGGCAATAGATGTGATCTTTCACAAAGGAAAAATCGGAGAAACCTATAATATTGGAGGTCACAATGAATGGACGAATATTGCATTGGTAAAGGAACTTTGTATGCAGATGGATGAAAAACTTGGCAGAGAAAAAGGGAGTAATGAAAAACTGATCACTTATGTAACCGATCGTGCCGGGCATGATCTTCGTTATGCCATTGATGCTACCAAATTAAAAGAAGAACTTGGCTGGATGCCATCTTTACAATTTGAAGAAGGTATTTCAAAAACAATAGATTGGTATCTTGCAAATACCGAATGGCTGCAGGATGTAACGAGTGGAAATTATCAGCGGTATTATGCGAAGATGTACGGAAAGCAGGTTTAGGGCATGTTTTTTTGAAAGGAATCAGTGTTTTATACAGGCTACTGAATAAAATTCAGCGTTTGAAGTACTTAAGTTTAGAGGGATTAGGTAGTTTAGATGACTGAATTAATCTAAAATAGTTTAGAAAGAGTACCAATGAAAACATATTCTTTTGAAAAATTGACTTGTTGGCAACATGCAAGACAATTGGCAGTATGGACTTATAATGCAACTAAATCGTTTCCGGCAGATGAAAAATTTGGAATGATAAGTCAAATGCGAAGGGCTGCTATTTCAATTGCATCTAACTTGGCTGAAGGAACTTCAAGAGTGTCAAAAAAAGATCAGGCACATTTCAGTACTATCTCTTATAGTAGTACAATTGAATTGTTGAATGATTTAATAATTGCAAAAGATTTGGAATTTTTAACACAAGAATTATACATAGCGGGCAGAGAAAAAATAGAATTTCAAACTTTCTTAATTTCGACACTTAGAAAATCACAAATTTTAGAATCTAAACCATCTAAACTTTCTAAACCCTCTAAACCAAACTAAACCCTAAACTTCTAAACCTTCTAAATAAAATGAAAGGAATAATTCTCGCAGGCGGCTCCGGTACAAGACTTTACCCCATCACTATGGGTATCAGTAAACAACTAATGCCGATTTATGATAAACCTATGATCTATTATCCGCTTAGTACATTGATGCTTGCCGGAATAAAAGATGTTTTGATCATTACTACACCCGATGATCAGTCGCAATTTATTAGATTATTGGGCGATGGAAGCCAATGGGGTTGTAATATTGTTTATGCCAAACAGGAAGTACCAAATGGACTGGCACAGGCATTCGTGATCGGTGAAAAATTTATTGGTAAGGATAGTGTAGCATTGGTGTTGGGCGATAACATTTTTTATGGAAGCCGCTTTGGTAAATTATTACAAGAGGCTGCCGATCCTGCAGGTGCGGTTATTTTTGCTTATGCAGTAAGCGATCCCGAAAGATATGGGGTGGTTGAATTTGATAAAGATTACAATGCACTGAGTATTGAAGAAAAGCCGGAATATCCGAAAAGTAATTTTGCTGTTCCCGGTTTATATTTTTACAACAATGGTGTGGTTGAAATTGCCAAAAATATTAAACCAAGCCCAAGAGGTGAATATGAAATAACAGATGTAAACAGGAGTTACCTTGAAAATAAAACGCTAAAAGTAGCGGTACTGGATAGGGGATTTGCGTGGCTAGATACCGGAACTTTCGATTCTTTGCACGATGCCAGTGAATATGTAAGGGTCATTGAAAAAAGACAGGGCTTAAAGATCGGGTGCCTGGAGGAGATTGCATACCGGACAGGGTTTATTAATAAAGAACAATTGGAAAAACTGGCAGAAGGATTAAAGAAAAGTGGTTATGGAGAGTATCTTAAAAAATTATTAAAATAGAATAAAGTGCAACTTGAAAATATCCGGTTACAAAATCCTTTTAATAAATTACCACTAACTGCAACTGCAGATAAAATCTTTGATGCGAAAGGAAATATTTTCCCGCTTGTAAAAGGAGCATACAGGATCGTAACCGATGATAACTATACAGATAATTTTGGTTTTCAGTGGAACAAATTTGCAGAAACACAGGTAGATAAAGCCACTCAACTCGATATCAGCAAAGTGCGTTTTTTTGCAGAAACAGGATGGGATAAAGAAAACCTTCATGGTAAAAATATTTTGGAAGTTGGATCAGGAGCTGGTCGTTTTTCTCAAATAATTTTGGATCACACAAAAGGTATATTATATTCTGTTGATTATTCAAATGCTGTAGAAGCAAATTATAAAAACAACGGCCCCAATGAAAGACTAAAACTTTTCCAGGCAAGTATTTATGATATGCCTTTTGAAAAAAACCAGTTTGATAAAGTGATCTGCATTGGTGTATTGCAACATACGCCTGATTTTGAAAAGTCAGTGAAGGCATTGATTGAAATGGCTAAACCCGGAGCAGAAGTAGTGGTAGATTTTTATAGCATAAATGGGTGGTGGACAAAACTGCATGCCAAATATATATTCCGGAACGTGACTAAAAGAATGTCGCATGATAAACTGCATAAAAAAATTGATAGTAATATCGACTGGCTTATAAAAACTAGCCGTTTCTTTACAAAGATCGGAATAGGTAATATGGTAAATCGCTTTTTACCAATTTGTGATATCGATGGCACACTACCTAAAAACATACCTTACAATCAGCTAAGGGAATTATGTGTGCTGGATACTTTTGATATGTTTTCACCCGAGCATGATCACCCTCAAAAAATAAGTACCGTGGTAAATTGGTTTGAAAAAAATGGAATGGAAAAAGTTTGGGGAGGAAAAATTCGCTACGAAAATTGTGTAGCATCGGTTGTAAAAGGGATAAAAAAATAAATACTAAATTATAATACTTAACGATCAGACAAAGATTCAATCATTTTTAAATTCTCAAATGTGGGGGATCAAGCTCCCCTCTCCTTTGGAGTGGGGCTGGGGGTGAGGTCTTAATAGTATTAAATCGGAAACAATGATCTAAGAATGTCAAACATTACTAATTATATCAATCTTCATAAAAATCCCATCGTAAGATCCATTGGTATATATACTTTCACAAATTTTTTTGCTAAAGGCGCTTCATTTTTATTGTTATTTGTTTTCACCAATCCTGTTTATATTCTGCCATCGGAGAACGGTCTTTTAAGCCTGTTTAGTAACAGTATGCTCTTCCTGATGCCTTTTTTATCAATGGGAATAATACACTCAACCTCTACTGATTTTTTTAAACTTACCAGGGATGATTTTCGTTCTTTATTTACAACAGGATTTATAATGCCGTTGTTGGTTATGTTATTATCATTTATTCTGTTATTTATTTCGAAAGATTTTCTGCAAAGAACATACGGTTTTCCATATATGTTTGTATGGTTGATACCTGTTATTACTTTTCTCACTTTTTGTAATGAACAGTTGTTAAGCCTTGCCCGTAATAATAATGAGCCCGCTGTTTTTTTAAAAGCAAATATTTCAAAGACCATTTTAGAACTTGGGCTTTCGTTTTTATTGGTTGTTGTATTTGCCTGGAGATGGGAAGGGCGGATAGCCGGAATTTTAGTTGCATATACATTGGTAGGAGTTTATGCATTTTACTATTTCAGCAAAAAAGGATATCTGTTCGGCAGCATCAAAAAAAAGCACATAATAAATGAACTTATATATGCAGTACCAATCTTTGCCATGCAGGCAAGTATTTTTTCCATGAGTTCTTCAGATAAATTCTTTTTGTCTTATTTTACGAATGACAACAATGAAACAGTGGGTATTTATAGCATAGGCTGTATTTTTGCTTCTATTATCATTGTATTGTGTACCGCCTTATTACAGTATATTTTTCCTAAAATATACAGCCTGCTTTCTGTAAAAGGCGATATTGATTATGCTTCAATAAAAAAACATTTTTTCATATACCTTGGAATAATGGCTGCCGGATCATTAGTTATCATCTTTTTAACTCCCTTGCTTTATCATTATTTTATAAATGATAAATACAGCCCTGCTTTAAAATACGTTTACCTGCTTTGCGCAGGATATTTTTTGTGGTCAGTAAGTTATTTTTTTTATTCCTTCTTATTATATCATAAACAAAAGAAAAAACTCCTTGCTTTGTCATTATGTTGTATCATTGTCAGCCTGAGTTGTAATTATATTTTTATAAAAAACTTTCAGGATGGAGGTGCAGCAATTGCTGTTATTATTTGTTATTTTATCGTGTTTATATTAACATTGATTTTTACAAAGGAATACTGGAAAAATATATTTTTTTGCCGATAAATAAATTATTAATTGAAAGGTTATTATGAAAGAAGTTATTTATAAGATACTGGATGTATTTACGGGAAAGAAGGGGTTAACTAAATCCATTAATGGCTATTCAGTAAAATTACCTACACGTTATATAAATTATTTCCCATCAGATTATGAACAGGAAAATTTTGAATTTTTAAAACAACATATAAAGAAAGGCGACTGTGTGTTCGATATAGGTGCACATATTGGCTTATTTTCTGTTATTGCAGCACAAATTACCGGTAATACAGGAAAAGTTTTTGCCTTTGAACCTTCAACAGAAACAAATGCCTTACTTCAACAAACAATTGCAATCAACCAACTGGATGGTATTATTCAAGCTCATATGGAAGCCATGGGAGCTGTTAGCGGAAAAACTACTTTTTATGTGTCTGCTGTAAAAGGAGATAACAGTAATAGCCTGGTATCCTATAAAGATGACAGGCAACTTTTTCCATTGGAAGTGGATATGTATTGTATTGATGATTTTGTTAAGAACAATGATATACAATCACTCTCATTCATAAAAATTGATGTGGAAGGTGCAGAGTATGATGCTCTTTTAGGCGCTCAACATACATTAAAAAATTTGCGGCCTGTATGTATTGTGGCCATTCATCCGGAACCTATTGCTGCTAAAGGTGATAGCCTTGAAAAGATATATGACCTGATTGCCGGTAATAACTATCAAATTTATTACCAAAAGAAAATAATAAGTAAAAAAGAGTTTTGCATTAATCGTGAATTGATCGATCTGCATATACTGCCTATTTAATTGTATTTTATTTTTGTATTTTTTTATGAAAAAAACGATCCTTCATTTTATTTACGATTTGGGCAGGGGTGGAGCAGAGACCATGCTGGTAAGGGTTTTGAAGGAGTTGCCTGAATACAATAATATCGTTGTCACCCTTTACCCCGACAATCATTTTCAACAGGAACTGCAATGTGACCAATATATTTGCCTGAATCAAAAGTCATTGTTTTTTTTTCCATTTTACGCCATTAAACTACGCAGGATCATTAAAAAATATAACGTGGATATGGTTCACACGCATTTATTCTGGCCCACACAGATCGCTAGAATGGGAGTTCCTAAAAAGATACCTTTGATAACCACCATTCATGCTTTTATTGCTTCATCTGTTGAATATAAAATATGGTATATCCGCTTAATGGATAAATTTACATACCGGCTAAGAAAATCTGTTATCATCGGAGTTGCAAAAGGTGCAACAAAAGAATATTTTTCTTTTTTAAATATTAAACCTTACAAATCCTATGCATTGTACACTTTTGTGGATATAGCTCATTTTAATATAACACACGATGCAGCAAAGGAAGATGAAAATATTTTCCGTTTAATCAGTATTGGAGCTCTACGTATTCAAAAAAACCATCAATACCTGATCGAGGCTTTTAAATTATTAAAAGGGGATAATATCGAGCTTCATATTTATGGCATTGGGCCATTAGAACAGAAATTACAAAAGTCAATTAACGAAACTGGTGTAAAAATAATATTGAAAGGACAAATGAATAATTTGAATGAGATATTACCCCGATACAACCTGTGTGTAATGTCTTCTACTTTTGAGGGATTTTCATTGGGTGTATTGGAAACAATGGCTGCGAAAGTACCCATGTTATTAAGTGATATTGTATCTTTCCATGAGCAATGTGAGGGAACAGCCTTGTATTTCAGTTTGGATGATATCAATGACTTTGCAACCAAAGTGAGAAAACTTGCTGCTGATAAAGAATTGCGATTACAATTGAGCAATGATGCTTATAAAAGGGTTTTCAGCAAATTCACACTGCAACATCATATGGATCAGTTACGAAGCATTTATATTGATACGTTAAAAGATAATTATTAAATAAAATGAGTTCAGAAAAAAAATATTTCGTTCATGAAAGCAGTTATGTAGACGATGGTTGTGAAATTGGAGTTGGAGTTAAAATCTGGCACTTTTCTCATATAATGGGGAATTGTAAAATAGGTGACGGTTGTAATATCGGGCAAAATGTTGTTGTAAGTTCTCTGGTTGTATTGGGAAAAAATGTAAAAGTTCAGAACAATATTTCTATCTATGAAGGAGTAATTTGTGAAGATGATGTTTTTTTAGGCCCATCCATGGTATTTACGAATGTAATAAACCCACGTAGCAGCATCACTCGTAAACATGAATATAAAACAACCCTGGTAAAAAAAGGAGCAAGTATTGGAGCAAATGCTACCATTGTTTGTGGAAATGAGATTGGAAAATATTCATTTATTGGCGCAGGTGCTGTTGTTACAAAACCGGTGCCCGACTTTGCTTTAATGGTTGGTAACCCTGCTACGCAAAAAGGCTGGATTGGTGAATATGGCCACAAGCTGGAATTTAATACCAACAATATTGCTGTTTGTGAAGAAAGCAAACAGGAGTATTTATTGGAGAATAATATTGTAAGAAGAATAAAATAAGAAATAAGAAATGTAAAATAAGGAATAAGAAAGTTTGGGTTTGTATTAAAGGAGTCTCAGATCTATGGAGAGCCTCACTTTCTTATTTTACATTTCTTATTTCTTATTCCTTATTAAGAAAATAGAAAATAATACATGAAAAATTTTGCATTAATAGGCGCCGGTGGCTACATAGCTCCACGCCATATGAAAGCAATAAAGGACACCGGCAATAATTTAATTGCAGCTCTCGATAAACACGATTCTGTGGGTATACTGGACAGTTATTTTCCTGAAGCAAATTTCTTTACCGAGTTTGAACGATTTGACAGGTACCTGGAAAAGTTAAAAAGAAATGGTATTAAAACCGATTATGTAAGTATTTGCAGCCCTAACTATCTGCACGACGCACATATTCGTTTTGGTTTACGTATTGGTGCAGATGCTATTTGCGAAAAACCATTGGTTTTAAATCCATGGAATATAGATGCACTCACCGAAATGGAACGTGAAACCGGAAAAAATGTATTTACCATATTACAGTTAAGATTGCATCCGGCTATCATTGCATTAAAAGAAAAGATAAATAAAGAGCCGGCAGATAAAAAATTTGAAATAGACCTTAGTTATATTACTTCCCGGGGAAACTGGTATCATACAAGCTGGAAAGGAGACATTCAAAAAAGCGGTGGTATCGCTACAAATATCGGAGTTCATTTTTTTGATATGCTGATGTGGATCTTTGGGGATGTAAAACAAAATATAGTAACGCAGCATACTGGTGATACTGCATCCGGAACACTTGAACTTGAACGGGCTACAGTAAACTGGATGCTGAGTATAAACGAAAACACACTTCCTGCAGAAGTACGGGCTGCTGGCAAAAGAACCTATCGTTTATTAACCATCGATGGTCAGGCATTTGAATTCAGCGATGGGTTTACAGAATTACATACAATTTCTTACACAAATATACTTGCAGGAAACGGGTTCCCTTTATCTGAAACAAGAAAGGCTATTCAGTTAGTGCATGATATTAGAAACATGAAAAAATAAAATCGTTTTAAAAACGAATTTTTCTAATGAGTAAATTTTCCCTTCTAAGGAATAGATTAAACGAAGATTTTGTAAAAAGTATTATTACCGTATTGGGGGGAAGTACTGTTTCTCTCCTTTTACCACTTATTAGTTCTTTCTGGTTGGTAAGAATATATGACCCGGCTTTGGATTTTACAACATATGCATTGTTTGCCGCTTTTTGTGCTGCACTGACAGCATTGGCTAATTCACATTATACCACAGCTATACTTGTTGCCGACAATGAAAGAGAATCCGCCAGTGTTCTTCGGCTTACCCTGTATATTAATTTTATTATTGCCATAGCAGGCTGTTTGTTGCTGGTTTTTATACGGTATCCATTATTAAAATTCCTTAATGCATCCGATTCTTTTTATGTAACCGTCTGGCTGGTTCCATTTACCGTTTTATTAATGGGTATCAATGCCGCATTTACACAATGGGCTTATCGTTTTAAACAATACAAAAGAGTTGCGGTAAACAGGATGATCCAGGCTGTTATAACCATGGTTTTTCAGACAGCATTTGGCCTGTATTTTAAAAATATACAGGGGCTGATACTGGGATTTGTTGCAGGACAACTCATTGCTTCCATAGTGCTCACAATCAAATGCCTTTTTAATGATAAACAATTATTATTACCTGTACCTGTTGCAGAATTAAGAAAAGATGCTAAGAAGTACAATATCTTTTTCAGGTTTCAAACCCCGGCAGATATTATCAATGTTTTTACTCAACAACTACCAAGTTTCTTATTATCAAAGTATGCTGCTTCACCAGCAGATCTTGGTTATTATGGCCAGGCATACAGGCTAATGGTAGCACCGGGGTCAATCATCACCAGTGCTGTATCAGATGTTTTCAGGCAAAGGGCTGATCAGGACTATAAAGAAAAAGGCAATGCGGAGGCCATATTCAAACGTACAACTAAAATGCTTTTTTTGATCATGATCGTTCCTTGTCTTACGGTTGCCTTTGCAGGGCCGTGGATCTTTACATTGTTATTCGGAGCAGGCTGGGGAACAGCCGGTGTTTATGCACAAATCTTAGTGATCATGTTATTGCCAAAATTTATTGTTAGTCCGTTAAGTTATATGTATATTATTGCAAGAAAACAGGTAGAAGATTTTTATTTACACATTTATATACTGCTGTCAACTATTTTTTCTTTTTATATTGCATATAAGCTTTATGGCACAACAGAGAAAATGTTACTCTTTTTCTCAATAAATTATGCAATCATCTATTTCATATATTTTATCAGGTCACATAAATTTTCAAAAGGGAAAAGCTCAGTTTAATGAAAAAGGTATTTAAAGAAAGCATTTGGTCTATCATTAAACTTTTCCCAATTGGGAAAAAGATCTATGAAACAAGATCTTCACAAACACCGGTAACATTTAGTATCTGGTTCTTTCAAAAAGTACTTGGTTTTAATAAAAGAGCATATTGGCCGGTTCATTTTACCAGCCGTATTTCAAGCCCCGAAAATATTTATGCAGGCGTGGATACTAGTCCGGGTTACATGAATAATTGTTACATACAGGGATTAGGTAATATTTATATCGGAGACTATACACAGATTGCACCGGGAGTAGGCATTATCAGTTCAAATCATGATTTATATGATTCAAGAATTCAACAAACGGGTGAAGTGCGAATAGGTAAATATTGTTGGCTTGGAATGCATGTTGTTATTTTACCTGCAGTTGAATTGGGTGATTTTACAATCGTAGCTGCAGGTTCTGTTGTAACAAAATCTTTCCCCGAGGGACATTGTGTTATTGGCGGGGTACCAGCAAAAAAGATCAAAGACCTCGAAAAAGAAAAATGTATTCCATTTAAAAATGATATTGAATACAATGGGTATATAAGAAAATCGAATTTTGAGGCATTCAGAAAAATGAAATTAAAAGTATAAGCATCAGTATGGTCACAATCATTGATTATGGAGTTGGAAATCTTAACTCTATTAAGAACATGCTGAAAAAGATTGGAGTTGATTCGGTCATTTCTTCCCAATCAGTTGATATCGAAAACGCAGAAAAACTGATCCTTCCCGGTATTGGTTCTTTTGAATATGGCATGACAAAACTTCGCAGCTCCGAATTTTTTCAAACATTACAGCAAAAAGTATTACTGAATAAAACACCCATTCTCGGGGTGTGTCTTGGAGCACAATTATTACTGAATGGAAGTGAAGAAGGCCAGCCTGTCGAAGGCCTGGGATGGATAGATGGAAAAGTAGTACGTTTCGATCAGGATAAAATGGCAACTGATTTTAAAGTACCGCATATGGGCTGGAATGAACTGATCATAAAAAAAGAAAGTGCTTTATTTAAAGAAATGTATCCCGATCATCGGTATTATTTTGTACACTCCTACCACATGGTTTGTAACCGGCAAGCTGATATACTTGCCGAAAGCAATTATTCTTATAACTTCGTTGCTGCTGTTGAAAAACAGCATATAATCGGAGTGCAGTTTCATCCTGAAAAAAGCCACAAATTCGGTATGAAACTGTATGAGAATTTTGTAAAATTTTATTAATATCAGGTATGCGGCGATTTAGGGTGATTCCCGTTTTATTGATGCACCAGGGAGGCCTGTATAAATCAGTCAAATTTAAGAACCATCAATATGTTGGCGATCCCATCAATGCAGTGCGGATATTCAATGACAAGGAGGTAGATGAATTGATCATCCTGGATATCGATGCATCCCGCGAAAAACGAGGCCCTAATATGCAATTGTTGTCGGAAATAGCGAGCGAAGCATTTATGCCAATGGGTTATGGTGGTGGCCTCAGTAATATTGATCAGGTAAAACAATTGGTATTTGAAGGATATGAAAAAGCAGTTTTTAATTACAGTGCCATTCATAACATTTCACTAATAGAACAAACGGCTCATTTATTCGGAAGCAGCAGTACCATTGTTTCGATTGATGTGGGAAAGAACTGGCTTGGTCAATATAAAGTATATGAGTTGAATGGAAAGAAGTCAGTTGATATAAGTGTTGTTGAATTAGCCAAAAGAGTTGAAAACGCAGGTGCCGGAGAAATATTCATCAATTCAATTGAAAAAGACGGAACTTTAGAAGGGTTTGATATACCGTTGATAAAGCAGGTATCCGGTGCAGTTAAGATACCGGTAATTGCTGCTGGAGGTGCAGCATCGGTCAATGATTTTAAAAAAGCCATTCAGGATGGAGGCGCATCTGCAGTGGCTGCGGGTAGTATGTTCGTATTTCAAATGCCTCATAAAGCAGTTTTAATAACTTACCCGGATAGTAAAAGCCTCGATAGCATAATGAACTAACAGTATGAACAAAAAGAAGGAATACCAGGCTTGTACCCGCTGTGTGATGGACACAACAGACCCCGATATATATTTTGATGAAAATGGTATTTGTAATCATTGTCATGAATTCGATAATGCTAAAGGGGTACATAATTTATCGCCGGAAGAAATGAAGCGAAAATTTGATGAGGTTGTGGCGATGATCAAGAAGGAGGGACAAAATAAAAGATATGATTGCATAACAGGAGTAAGTGGAGGCGTGGATAGCACTTACGCAGTTTATCTTTTAAAAAAACTTGGCCTTCGCCCCCTGATAGTTCACCTTGATAACGGCTGGGATTCTGAACTGGCTGTAAAGAATATTGAAAATATCATAACTCGTCTTGGGTTTGATCTGCACACAAGGGTATTAAACTGGAATGAATTTAAAGAATTACAATTGGCTTATCTTGAAGCGTCTGTATTAGACCTGGAAGCATTGACCGATCATGCCATTTCAGCAACCTTATTTGAACAGGCAAATAAATATGGCGTAAAGTATATTATGGCCGGCACGAATCGTGTTACTGAAGCTATCCTGCCTTTGAACTGGCGTTATGCAAATAAAACAAATGATGCAGTCAATATAAAAGCCATAAATAAACTATTCAGAAAAAAACCGATCAAAGATTTTCCTTTAATGAGCTTTCAAAAGCATGCTTATTATTGGAAGGTAAAAAAGATACAATGGTTTAGTTTACTCGACTATGTTGATTATGATAAGGCAACAGCTAAAAAAATAATTGAATCAGAACTCGGCTGGAGAGATTATGGAGGAAAGCATTACGAATCTATTATTACCAGATTTTACCAGGGATATATTTTACCAACAAAATTCGGGATTGATAAACGAAAGGCTCATCTTTCCACGTTGATCGTTTCTGGCCAGATAACAAGAAATGAAGCAATTACAACATTACATGAACCTATCTTGGACGAAGCCATATTAAAGCAGGATATGGAATTTGTTCCCAAAAAACTTGGAATCACCAGGCAAGAATTTGATGCTATCATGCAATTGCCTCCAAAAGGGCATTATGATTATAAGACCGATAAAAAATTGAGGGAGTTCATTATCAATCTAAACAGAAAAATATTTAAATGAATATGTTATGCTGAGCCTGCCTGCCTCTAGGCAGGGAACGAAGCATCTCTCGAAAGTTTCTTGTGAAAGCTATATAGTAAAAAAGCTTCTCAATTTCTAAAGCAATAAAACCCATCATGCATTCAGTATACTATATCATACCAACAACCGGCATTGGTGGCGCAGAAAAAAGATTCATTGAACTTTACTGTTATTTTCAGCAACAGGAGAAACGCTTTGATTTTAATTTAATAATTTCAGTTCAACTGCATACCGCATTAAAGGAAAGCGCCGAACTGTATAGGTTCCTTCATACAAATGAAAGTAAGATAATAACATTCAATATTGATATGAACAGGTCAATATTACAATCTCAAAGAGAATTATACCGGTTTGTTTGTGCACATACTGCACCCAACGACATTTTACATTATATACTCTCATTTCCAACATATATTTTTCCATTAAAACATCAAAAAACAGTTTATTCCTTAACAGAAAGCAGCCTTAAGAACGTAAACATAAAAGGGCGAATACTTTATTTAATAAATGCATTAAGGGCAAATTGTGTTGATATACTGGATCCGGTCGTTCACAAAAAGTTCAGCCGGTACTTTTTTTTCAAAAAGAACAGGATACTGCTTACGCCCGGTAGTTTTGTTGATACATCTATATTTAAACCTGCATTGGATCACCTCAAAGAAAACTGGTTTGTTTTTTTGGGAAGATTCTTTTTTGTAAAACAGGTCATCGAGTTTATTCAAACATTACCCGAAGTATGCAAAAGACTGGATGCTGAAGGTATTTTGAATTATAAATTTATTTTTTTAGGATATGGCCAGCTGGAACAGCAATTAGTATCAATAATAGATGAGCCGGCATTCAGGGAACTGCCTATTGTAATAAAAAAGACGAATAACCCGGAAGAAATATTGGCAAAAAGTAAAATATTTTTTTCGCTTCAATTACGAAATAACTATCCCTCAAAAAGTTTATTAGAGGCCATGGCAGCGGGCAACATACCCCTGGTTACAGATGTTGGTAATACAAGAATGATTGCGAAGCCATCATTTTCAAGCTATGTACCCGAAAAATTTTCTGCAACTGACATTGCTGATCAAATGATCCGTATTCTTGCTTTAGACGAAGAATTGATGCAAACAAAAATGAAAGCAGCTAGAGATTGTGTAATTGAAAACTTCAGTATACAAACGTCTGCTGTGTATTACCGAGATATATATTCCAAACTCATGTAACAAATAGCCGTTTAGCATTAACGTGTGAATATTTATTTCTTTAATTTTGTGACTGTATAAAAAAATTGATTCATGTGTGGTGTTGCCGGCTTTATTGACTTTAATAATTCTTCTTCAAAAGAGATATTGATAAAATGTACAGATGTACTAACTCACCGGGGCCCGGATGGTAGTGGATATGAATTTTTACAAAATGAGAATTGTCAGGTTGGCCTTGGACATCGCCGTTTGTCTATTATAGATCTCAGTAATGCAGCCTCGCAACCCATGTATTACAAAAACTTTTGTATCATTTTCAATGGTGAGATTTACAATTATGCTGAAGTAAAAAAAGATTTAGAACAACTGGGTCACAATTTTATTACTCATTCCGATACAGAAGTAATACTTCATGCCTGGGAGCAATGGGCAACCCGCCTTGTAGATCATTTTATTGGTATGTTTGTATTTATCATTTATGATACCGAAAAAAAAGAATTGATTTGTTTTCGTGACAGGGCAGGAGTAAAACCTTTTTATTACTACTGGAAAGATGATATATTTTTATTTGCTTCTGAACTAAAAAGTTTTCATCAGCATCCGGGATTCAAAAAAGAAATAGATCTGCAGGCATTGCACCAATTTCTTCAATACGGCTATATCATTGCACCCCTGGCAATTTTTAAAAATACATTCAAATTAGTACCAGGCCATTATTTAATATTCAACACCCAAAAAAAAGAATATTCCATTAGCAAATATTGGGATGTTTATGACTATTACAATAAACCCAAACTGGATATTTCTGAAAAGGAAGCAAAAGACCATGTCGAAAACCTGCTTGTATCAGCTTGTCAATACCGGATGGTTGCAGATGTTCCGGTTGGCGTTTTTTTAAGCGGCGGATACGACAGTACAGCAGTTACGGCAATTTTACAATCGCATCAAAAAGAAAAATTAAAAACCTATACCATTGGTTTTTTTGAAGAAGATCATAATGAGGCTATTCATGCAGCTAGAGTAGCCAAACACCTGCAAACAGACCATACGGAACATTATTGCACAACGAAAGAAGCACAGGAGATCATACCCGATATTCCTTTTTATTGCGATGAACCTTTCGGAGATTCTTCCATTATTCCAACAACATTGGTAAGCAGGCTTGCCCGAAAAGAAGTTACCGTTGCATTAAGTGCTGATGCAGGTGATGAAACATTTGCCGGGTATAATAAGTATCCACTGGCACTCGATTTCCTGAGATCCATGAACAGGTTTCCGGCAGTAATAAGAAAACCCGCAGGGAAATTATTAGCATATTTGCCTGATTTATTAT
>JANOPU010000224.1:0-4965 GCA_031422055.1 Ferruginibacter sp. | reverse complement strand
CTAATCCAAATGACGGCTGTGTGATTACACTTCAATTAAAATATACCTAAAGAAGTAATATTTATATAACTGTATAGTTTAGTTTTAAAGAATGAATGAATATATAATTATTACACTCTATTTAAATAGTTTAAACATCTGATGAAACAAATTATTATAATTATTCAGATCATTATTATCGGGTTACTTTTTCAAAATAAGGGGTCGGCTCAAAATGGGAATATACTGGTAATTGACAGTACATTTCTGTCATCACAAATTGGTATGTTTTCATATCACCGCATTGCTGATGAATTTAAAACATTTAAAGCTGAAGATTCTTCATGGAGTCCATTAATGTCGGATAAAATATTATTGCAGCCTTATACAACTCACTGGCTTTATTTTACTATTTACAATAAAGGTAGTTATGACCGCACCCTTAAGTATTTTATCAATAATGTGCAGGCAGGGAATAGCCGTATGTATGTTGTTTCAGATGAAGTTGTAGATTCTTCCGGACAAACAAGCTCTTTGTTGCCTCCATTGCAAAGGGCTAATTTAGATCGGTTCTTATCTATTCCTTTTACTGTAAAGGCCGGTAAGAAAGTTGATGTTTATATTAAAACATTCCGCAGGCAAACTGGAATCACTTTTACTCCGGAAATTGAGGATGCATCAGTGCTAACAAGCCATCAGGAGATCGATTATTTTTTGATATTTTCTTTGTCATTGTTGATCATTATTTTTTTCGTTGCTGTTTACCTGATTGTTGTTTATCCATCTAAATCTGTTTATTGGTTTGCTGCATATGTTGGCTTTACATTTCTTTATACACTATCTGCATCAGGTTTTGGGTCACTATTTTTCTGGGGAAACTATCCTGCATTTGAGGAGAATTCAGCTATTTTCCTTGGTGCGGCATGTGTTACTTGTATGTTTGAACTATGCAGAAATATATTTTCAATGAAAAAAAATTATTCCAGGCTTAATACATTTCTTGTTTTTTATAATATAATGAATGTAATTGTTATTATTTCAGGTATTGTGTTTCTGATGTATGATATTACGGTGAGTGCATATTCATATACAATGGCAATACTTTACCTGCTTGAAATAGCCGGTTATATAGCTATCTTTTCCGTATCAATTATTGAGTTTTTTGTAAAAAAGAGAAAAGAATTTATCTGGTTTGTTTTTGTAATTTCTTTTATTCTAAGCTTTATACTCATGATCATATTGCTTGAAGTTGGCAAAATAGCGTTTAATTACAGGATACATTCGATTATACTTTCGATCGGGCCAATTCCACAGGCAACTGTTCCGTTGATTTTTTTTATAAACAGGATTTTATCTTCACTTAGAAAAAAGCAGGAGGAGATCACGGAAGCAGAATTTCTTGGGGAGCAAAAATTATTGAAAGAAAGGTTGAGGGTGAGCCAGCAACTGCATGATGATATTGGCAGTACCCTAAGTGGTGTTTCTATGTATAGTTATATGGCTAATAATTTGATGGAGCAAGGGGAACATCAAAAAGCCCGGGAATCATTGCAGGTTATTCAGCGTTCTGCCAATGAAATGGTAGATAAACTGAACGACCTGGTGTGGTCTGTGAATTCTAATGAAGGTTCACTGCCGCAGATATTAGAACGGCTTCAGCAATATGGAAGGGATATGTGTGAAACAAAAAATATTAAATTCAGTCTGCCAATGGTGGATACGATTCAGCATTTTTCTTTAAAGGAGGAACAACGATTTGAATTATATTTGATTTTAAAAGAAGCCATCAATAATGCGGTCAAATACAGCCATGCAACATCATTGGATATTGATTTGCAACAAACTGGCAATGACTTTTTGATTGTTGTTACCGACAACGGAAATGGTTTTGATACATATCAAGTGAGGCAAGGCAACGGTTTGGGAAATATGAAGAAAAGGGCGGCAAATATGGGAGCTTCTTTTTCACTGATGTCAATTCCTGGCAGCGGAACCACGATAACGCTGCATTTAAAAATCACCCATTGAGGTATCGTTTTATTTATTTTTTATAGACAATTTTGTTTCAATGTATGAAAGAGATCAAGGTAGCCATATTTGAAGACAATAAACTCATCAGGGATGCTCTGGAAGCAATACTTAATGGAACGAGTGGATTTAACTGTATCGGCGCATTTTCAAATGGTAATTATTGGGATTCAGATATTATGAAATCTGCCCCGGATATTATTCTTATGGATATAGAAATGCCCGGCCTTGATGGTATACAGTTAACCAACCTCATTGTACAGTCTTTCCCTGAAACGAAGATATTGATCCAGACAGTTTTTGATGATGGTGAAAAAATATTCAAAGCACTGTGTGCCGGTGCTTCTGGCTATATTTTAAAAACCGATCCTCCCAACAAATACCTCGAAGCAATAACGGAAGTATATAACGGTGGTGCGCCTATCAATACTTCTATTGCAAAAAAAATACTTGGCTTTTTTGGGAATAAAAATGTGATCCTTATTTCTCCACAAAATGAAAATTACCATTTAAGCACAAGGGAGAAGGAAATATTGAAACATATCGTAGGTGGAAGGTCTTTAAAGGATATTGCCGGAGAATTATTTATCAGTTACGATACCATTCGCACACACAGCAAACATATCTACAAAAAATTGCACGTCGCCAGCAGAAGTGAAGCAACCCTTAAGGCCACGCAACAGGGTCTCGTATAGTAATTTAAAATCACCCAATGGGGTACGTTTTTCTACCTGATATACAAATAGTTTTGATTTGACCGTAGTGGTTTTTTTCTAAACCAATTTGTAAAATGAAATCAGCTTTACTTTCTTTAAGGATATGCAATTTGTTTGTATCCAGTTTGATTTGTGGGGGAGCTTTATTTTCACAGGGAACTAATTTTGTGGAACAAAGCAAGGCTTTTAATAAACAAGCACCCAATGCTGCAGCTTACAGCGAACAATTACAACAACAACCTTTATTGTTTATTGAAAACCATGGCCAGGTGGCAGATGCTGCAGGCAAGCCCCGGCCAGATATACTTTTCACCGCTCAAAGTGGTGGCGCAAAACTTTATTTTACTGCCAATGCCATTCACTACCAGTTTACCAAAACCGATTACGCAAAGGAATTAAATGATTCGTTGAAACCGGGTAAACGTAACGAAGCCTTCAAAATGGATGGGCTGGAAAAAAAAGTATTGCAAAGCACACATCGCTTTACAGTCGCATTGCAGGGGGCAAACCCACATCCATCTATAAAAAAAGAACAGCAAAGCGATTATGTTGAAAACTATTACCTGACCCAATGCCCCAATGGTATATTGGGTGTAAAAAGTTACCAGAAAATCACCTTCCAAAATGTGTATCCCGGGATAGACTGGGTTATTTACAGCAATGAAGGTTTTATGAAATACGATTTTGTAGTCCATGCAGGTGCCGACCGTTCTTTAATAAAACTACAAATAAAAGATGCCGATGCAGTTAGCATTACCAGCAGTGGGGAACTATTAATAAAAACAAAACTGGGTGAAGTAAAAGAAAAAAAGCCGGTAAGTTTTAATGCAGCAGGTAAAAAAGTAAATACTCAATTTATACAAAATAATGATGGCACTATTGGCTTTAATGCAAAAGCTGAACTGGGAATTGAATTGCGTATAGACCCAAGCGTTATATGGGCAACTTACTACGGAGGTAGCGGTTATAATCAAGGTTCTTCCTGTGCTGTCGATGCTTCAGACAATGTATATCTGTCGGGCTTGACGTATAGTGTATCAGGAATAGCTACAGCAGGTGGTTTCGACAATACTTTTGACAATTCCCTTTCAGGTAATCAAGAAGCTTATTTAGTAAAGTTCAATAGCAGCGGTACCCGGCTGTGGGCAACTTATTATGGCAATAACAGACAGGAGTGGGGGACTTCTATTGCTGTGGATGGGAGTGGGAATGTTTATTTAGCTGGTTATACAAATACTCAGACTGGTATAGCTTCTGGTGGCTTTCAAAATACATTTGGAGGAGGCTATGATGCATTCCTGGTAAAATTTAGCAGCAGTGGCAGTCGGCTTTGGGCTACTTATTATGGCGGTGAAGAACCGGAGAATGGAATTACCTGCACAGTAGATGGCGGCAACAATGTTTACTTGGCCGGTTATACAACTTCACCTGCCGGAATAGCTTCTGGCGGTTTTAAGAATACATTTAGTAATAGTGGCACTGAAACATTTTTAGTCAAATTCAACAGCAGTGGCAGCCGGCTTTGGGCTACTTACTATGGAAACGTTTCGGGTTTTTCAAATAGTCGAACAGCTTTCTGCACTGTGGATGGCAGTAATAATGTTTACCTGGCAAGTTCCACAAAATCATCTACCGGAATAGCATCCGGAGGTTATCAAAATACTTACCAGGGAGGTACTGATGCTTTTTTGGTAAAATTCAATAGCAGCGGAACAAGGCTTTGGGCAACCTATTATGGCGGTAGTGTAGATGATTATGCCAGCTCATGTAGGGCAGATGGAAGTGGAAATATATATCTGGCCGGTTATACCTCCTCTACTGCTGGTATTGCTTCTGCTGGTTTTCAAAATACACATGGTGGTGATGTTGACGCTTTCTTGGTAAAATTCAGCAGCAGTGGGGCAAGGCTCTGGGCAACCTATTATGGCGGTATTGACGATGACATTGGAGCATCCTGTGCGGTAGATGGCAGCAACAATGTTTACTTGGCGGGCACAGCATACTCAACTGCCGGTATAGCATGTGGCGGTTTTAAAAATACAGGTGGGGGATATGCCAATGATGTTTTTGTAGTAAAATTTAACAGTGATGGTGCCCGTTATTGGGGTTCCTATTATGGTGGTACGGGCGGAGGTGAATATGTTTATGGTTGTACAGTGGATGGTTCAGACAATTTATATATAGCTGGGGAAACTAATAGTTCAACTGGTATAGCAAGCGGTGGGCACCAGAATACAAAAAG
>JANOPU010000223.1:0-5938 GCA_031422055.1 Ferruginibacter sp. | reverse complement strand
CAATGCACCTAACGCTTTTGCTACTTAAAATCATCCCTGCCAACTACCCCCTGTTTTGAAACAACCTTTTTTTTGATTACAACCTTTATCAGCTAAGCGTTATAGAGAATTTTATGCTATTTTTAGTCGGACAACAATGTTTCATTATAATAGAAAAGCGGTCAGACGAAGATGTCAGACCGCTTTTCTATTATTGCCCGCCCATTCTGAATTGAGAACCACCGGTACCTTGCATCATTGACTGAAATTCTTTCATTGGCTTTATATCAAAATCTTTAGGAATTTCAAATTCTTTTTGAGCTACTTCTTTTTTGATATCGATCTTTGTTACTTCAACGATCATTCTTCTTCCTCTGCGCATACTCATTTCATATTGCATTACGAATCCATCGATCTTATCAAGTCCATTAAGTGAAGTAAAATTTCCAACATTACCAAAGCCTCCAAAAGAACTGGTGCCGCCCGTAGATGCAATGTTGTATAATTTTAGGTCCGGGTTATACCAAACAGCTACTGAATCTTTTATTCCTAATATACGTGTGGTGATGACCAATGCTTTTTTGCAATCATATCCTGCAATTTTCTTAGCGCCATCAACATAACTTATTTCAACCTGATTTACAGTATTGACAGCTGTACGTTTTGGTTTGGTTGTATCTGAATTTCTTCTTGCTTCCATCATACTGTCCATTTTTATTTTCATTGCTGCCTGTTCAGTATCCGTAATATAGAAACCGGTTCTGTTTCCCATAATTTCCAAAAGGGTAGTAGTAATTTTGGCTTCATTATTTCTAATGATTGTTGAACGGCCTATATCACTTTTCATGATGGTTTTTACCATGCTGTCTTTCAGATAAGTTGTTGATTTTGTTTCTCCGTCCCCGAAATTTCTGAACATTTGATTTCCGCCGCCACCACCACCGCCCTGGATATTCTGAACATCTTCACCTTCCGGTGCAATAACAGTAGTGATGGTACTTACTATAGCTTGCTTTACTAATTGTGGCTGAGCAAATAAATTTGCAGACACTAAAAACACTATTGAAAAAAAGATTTTTTTCATTTATAAAATTTAGAATTCAAAAATAATGGCAATATTTGATCTTAGAACCTTTTATGATTAATTATGCAAATATTTAACTAGTGGATAAGCAAGTAGGTTGAGGTTAAGGTTGAGGTTGAGGTTAAGGCATTTATCGTCCGAACATCGAACTTCAAACTATGAACTATGAACTTCTCTTCAACTGTATCTCACAATTAATTCTCACTTCTTCACTTACCAGCAAACCGCCTGTTTCTAATGCTGCATTCCAGTTAAGTCCCCAGTCTTTCCGGTTTATTTTACCATTGATGCTGAAAATGGCTTTTTCATTTCCCCAGGGATCTTTTACAACTCCACCAAATTCAACATCCAGTTTAATCTTTTTACTGATGCTTTTAATTGTCAATTCACCCCATAATTCATAACTGCCGTCTTTATCAACATTTTCGATAGATTTTGCCAGAAAAGTGATCTGGTGATGATTATCCACATCAAAAAAATCGGCAGCTTTTAAATGTGTATCTCTGTCGGTATTACCGGTATCTACTGATTCGGCATTGATCCAGCAATCTACTTCTGCACTCATAAAATCATTGCCCGTTGTATAGATACTAGCGTCAAATTCCCTGAATTTGCCCTTAACGTTGCTCACCATAAGGTGCTTTACTTTAAATTCAATTTCACTATGTGTGGTATCAATCACCCATTTTTCTTTATCTGTTGTTTCCATAATATATGTTTTTTTGTTTAACAAACTTCATCTTTATTTGTTTAAAGAGAAGCAAAATAAACATATTACTCCGAATCACATTTTGTCCGGCATCTTGTTTCCCGCATCCCCGTCCGAACTGCATTCAGCCGGGCGGACAGTATCCCGTATCCTGCGTCAAACATCCATGTGACAAATCTGTGTATAATTAACCCTCCAGCGAAGGCTGAATAAAGGTTTTCATTACTCCATTACCCTATATTTACTGTTAGCTAATATTTTTCCAAAAATTTTCAACATCGGGGATTTATCGATCATTTTCACGTAGGTTTGCCGCCTTACAAAAATTAAGAAAAAGTGCGTTTAAAGAGTTTAGAAATAAAAGGATTTAAGAGTTTTGCTGATAAAACTGTTTTAAATTTTGATGAAGGAATTACCGGTGTTATCGGGCCAAATGGCTGTGGTAAAAGTAATATTATCGATAGCATCCGTTGGGTTATTGGTGAACATAAGATCAGCAACCTCAGAAGTGAGAACCTCGAGAGTCTGGTGTTTAACGGAAGTAAAACACGCAGTGCAAGTGGATTGGCAGAAGTAAGCCTGACTTTTGAAAATACGAAGAACCTGCTGCCAACAGAATTTAATACCGTTACAATTACCAGGAAATATTATAAAAGCGGTGAAAGTGAATACCGGCTTAATGATGTGGCTTGCAGGTTGAAAGACATCCATAATCTTTTTATGGATACAGGGGTAAGTACAGATAGCTATGCCATCATTGAACTTGGAATGGTAGATGATATTATAAAAGACAAGGAAAACAGCCGTAGAAAAATGCTGGAACAGGCTGCCGGTATTACTATTTATAAAACACGAAAAAAAGAAGCAAAACTAAAACTGGATGCTACCGAGCAGGATCTTGCACGTATTGAGGACCTGTTGTTCGAAATAAACAATCAACTTAAAAGTCTGGAAAGCCAGGCAAAAAAAGCTGAGAAATATTTTGAAATAAAAAAGGAATACAAAGAGATTAGCATAGAACTGGCCAAAGCTGCATTGGAAGGATTCAATATTACTTACAAAGACCTGAATGAACAACAACAACAGGAAGTTGACAAGCGTATTGAACTGGAAACATCGATTGCAAAAGAAGATGCTTCATTGGAAAAGGAGAAACTAGCATTTGTTGAAAAGGAAAAAGCATTGCAGCAATTGCAACATGCTTATAATGAAATGCTCGACAAGGTCAGAAACAAAGAAAATGAAAAAAGCCTTAGTTCACAAAGGTTACAGCATTTAAAAGAAAGACAGACCGGGTTGAATGAGTTTTTACAAAAAGCTTCCGGACAGTTAAGCGGGCTGGAAGAGAGTATCAGTTTTACAGGTCGGCAGATCAAAGAGGAACAACAAAAATTAGTTGAGCTGGAAGCTGCCTTACAAAACCTAAAAGAAGCAGTGGAATTAAAACGCGGCATTTTTGATGAGAAGCGCACCGGCATTGATAATTTAAGAAGAGAGAATCAGGCTATTCAAAGAAACCAGTTTGATGCTGAGAAAAAAGTTGCTGTTGCAGATACGTCTATTCAAAACCTGCAAAGAGCCATTGCACAAATACAGGAAGAAAAAGCACAACGCCAGATACAGCTTACTCAACTTCACACAGATAAAAAAGTAAAAGAAGAGGAGCTTTCTCAAAAACAAACAGATCTGCAACAATTGCAGGAAGAACATGAGTTTACAAAAGAACAGATCCTTCAAACGCAAAATATGCTTGAGGGTCTTCGAAATAAACTTGCAGAAGAAAATAGGAAACTGGATGCAAAAAAGAATGAACATGACCTTTTAAAGAGCCTCATTGATTCTATGGAAGGATATCCTGAGAGTGTAAAATTTCTGCATAAGAATACAAACTGGAATCATACAGCTCCATTATTATCGGATATCATTTATGTAAAAGAACAATACAGGGCAGCAGTAGAAAATGTATTAGAACCATATCTGAATTATTATGTGGTAAATAATCTAACCGAAGGATTACAGGCAGTTCATTTACTGGATGACAATAAAAAAGGCAAGGCAAATTTTTTCCTGTTGGATAAATTCACTGAACCTGAAGCTTCACATCAGCCACAGGGCACTATTCCTGCAATGGATGTTGTGGAAATAGACGGCCAATATGCAAAACTGGCTAAGCATTTATTAGGCAATGTATTTATTGCTGAAGATGAAGAAGCATTGCAAAACAGTAACGGTGCAGTTGTACTGGAAAAAAACGGAAAATACGTAAAAGGCAAATATTCACTCAGCGGCGGGAGTGTTGGTTTATTTGAAGGCAAAAAAATCGGACGGGCCAAGAATCTCGAGAAATTAATTAAAGAGATCAATGCGCAGGAGAAAATTGTTCAACTATCAAAAGCAGATATTCAGCAAAGACACAATGAAGTGATCAGTTTCAACAATCAACTGAAAGAAAATGCAATCAAACAAACACAACAGGATATCAATACCCTGACTAATCAGGTGTTTTCATTGCAAAATAAAACGGAGAATTTATTACACCTTGAAACAACAAGCAGCAGCAGGGTAGAAGAACTGGAGCTCCAATTGCAAAACAATCATAATGCTATTTCAAGTACACGGTTGGAGTTGGAAGATTTCAATACTCAATTGTCGAAGATTTCAGAAAAAATGCTGATAATTGAAACAGATTATACAAATGCAGAAGTAGAGTACAATGCAGCCAATACCAATTTTAATGATAATAATCTTGAATATACAAAACAACAGAGTAAAGTAAACTCAACCATACAGGAACTGGAATTTAAATCAAACCAATTAAATGATCTGAATATCCAGGTTGGAAACAGTAATGCCCAATTAAATGAAGCAACGGAACTCATTGAACAAACAGCAGCAGAGTTAAAAGAACTTGAATCACTTCTTGTAAACATGTTACAGAATAAAGAAGTTGAAGAAAAAAGATTAAATGAAGCTGATCAGGAATATTATAATATCCGGAATAAACTTACAGAAAAAGAAAGTGAACTAAGGCATAAACAAAAATCGAAAGAAGGCATTGATCATTTATTAAATGAGATCAAGGATAAATTAACAGACCTCAAATTACAGCTTGCAGGAATGAAGGAAAGATTGAGTGTCGAATTTAAAGTTGATCTGGATGCTATTATTGATGAAGCAAGAACAGGAGATGTGCCATTGGAAGACCTTAAAGAGAAGAACGAACGCATGCGGAAACGGCTGGAAAATATGGGTGAAGTGAACCCAACCGCAATTGAAGCATATACTGAAATGAAAAAGCGTTATGAGTTTATTCTGGAACAAAAGAATGACCTCGTAACGGCAAAGGATAGCCTTATGCAAACTATCCAGGAAGTGGAAGCTACAGCTAATCAGCAATTTCTTGATACATTTAATAAAACAAGAGAGAATTTTCAGAAAGTATTTAAAGCATTATTTACTGATGAAGATACAGCAGACATGATCCTGGTAGATCCTGATAACCTCTCAGAAACAGCCATTGAAATTGTAGCCAAGCCAAAAGGCAAACGCCCCAGTAGTATAGGCCAGTTAAGTGGTGGTGAAAAGACTTTAACTGCAACTGCATTGTTGTTTGCCATATACCTGATCAAACCTGCACCTTTTTGCATTTTGGATGAAGTGGATGCTCCGTTGGATGATGCGAATGTTGGTAAATTCACTAATATGATTAAACAATTCAGTGAAAATTCTCAGTTCATCATTGTAACTCACAATAAAATGACGATGAGTGCAGTGGATGTTATCTATGGTGTTACTATGCAGGAAGCCGGAGTGAGTAAACTAGTTCCGGTGGATTTCCGGAGCCTTAATTGATAAAATGAATTGTAGATACTAAAATTACTTTAACCCAAATGAGATATACCTTAGGCCCGGCTTTATGCCGGGTTTTTAAATATTTCACAATAGTAAAAATAGTTTTTTCAACAAATTATTTATTCCAAGTTCAGGAAAATATTATTACTCAAAACATCAAAATTGCGTTAAGGTTGAGACTGTAAATTAAACTGTGTCAAAGTTCAAAATAAAGATGAACTTTAAAAAACACAGCAAATATGAAACAGACAAAAACAGTATTCGACTTTGATTATGAAGCGGTCAAAAACAAAGCACTTGCACAACTTAAATCT
>JANOPU010000222.1:0-1766 GCA_031422055.1 Ferruginibacter sp. | reverse complement strand
AAAAGGGGAAAAACCTCATATAATTTAGGGAAAAACCTCATTTTTTGATTTTATAAAAAGAATAATTTAGCCGTTCACAATCAAATTATTTTTTATGAGATTAATCTATTCGCTAGTCAAAATGAAATTATTCATTCCTTTCTTAATACTGGCAACAGTATTACAAATGTCATGTAAAAAAACAGATCGTGATTTTGCTATAAAAAGCCTAGATGATTATTCTACCTTAAGAGAAAGATTTTTTAATACTTCAAATGCTGATGCGCCGATAAAATCCTTAGCTGCAAATATGAAAAAGCAGGATTCTATTTTTAAATTTTTACCAAATTTTGTCAAAAAAAATGGTATCCCAAGATGGGATAAAGTCTTATACAAGGATTCTCAAGCAAATAATTCAACAAACCAATCTAATTCATTTAGTTCATTGGAAGGGGATTCTGAACAAGCGTTATTTTTTATCCCACTACAATCTACAATATCTACAAATGTTATTGGGTACATAACAGCTTATAAACATAATGATACATTGTATTCATATAGGGTATATAATAAAGATTCATTGAGTACAATAAATGCAGGTTTTAATTATAGCAAAGATAATTTGTTAAATACTCAGATTGTAATTGCATATTTTGAAAGAATATTAAACGAGCAAAATGAATATATTGTATCAAAGCCCTCAGCTGGTGTAATAAAAGGAGCAAATATTAGTTTTTCTTCTCAACCAAACAGTAATTATACTTCATCACTTGATGATTGTACTGCTACATACACTATTACTACAACTTATGAATGGCATGATTATTCCTGGGGTGATGGGGAATGGGTTGAAGTTTCAACTCAAGTGAGTGTAATAATTAACTGTGAAGAAAGCGGAGGGAGTGGTGGAAATGGAACAGGAACAGGTTATGGTAACCCATGGCTATATGGTACAGGTTGGCCATGGGGTTCAGGAATCAATAGTGATCCCAACTGGAATTGGTGGTGGACTTCTGGCGGTGGTATTGGAGGAACAGGAAGTAATGCAACAGTAAATTGGATATCAAACGAATTAGGGTTAAATTGGTCTACTTCCTTTTGGTTAGAGCTGAACCCAGAAAGAGCTGCTGAAATCGCTGATTATTTAAGCAATACTACAGAACCAAGAAAACTTGAAATTGCTAAGGAACATATTGAGGAAATGATTACCAATCCTGGATATCTTAGTTTTGTAGAATCATATGCTAGCTCAAATCCAGGTATGTGGTGGGAAAATGATGCTTGGTTAAGTGATCCAAATAATTTTAATCTTGATATTGAGTTTGATGGTACACAATATGATGTATTAAATGCACAAGAAAAAGAGCTAATAAAAAAATACCCTGTACAAGCAAATAAAATAAGAAATAATAAGAATATAGCATATCAAAAAACTGCACAGTTATTTCCAAATGATGCTGCAGTAAATGATAAAGCAGATGCATACAGACATGCTTTTTACATGGCTATGAATGAAATGGATTGTGGTAAAGATATTAACACAAATCAAGGCATAGCAATACAATTTGGGGATGCACATGAATCCGAAGTTCCGGGTGTATTGCAATTAGAAAAAACAATGGATTTACATAATAACTCAATTGGAATTGAGACTGTAAATTAAACTGTGTCAAAGTTCAAAATAAAGATGAACTTTAAAAAACACAGCAAATATGAAACAGACAAAAACAGTATTCGACTTTGATTATGAAGCGGTCAAAAACAAAGCACTTGCACAACTTAAATCT
>JANOPU010000221.1:0-28785 GCA_031422055.1 Ferruginibacter sp. | reverse complement strand
ACACTGATCTCATTCAATACCTCATTTATTTCTTCCGGTGAATTTAACGTAACAAGTTTGTAACGGAATTCTTTTATACCCGGTAACCCTTTCAGATAATTGGTATAATGCCTGCGCATTTCATAAATCCCAACAACAGGCCCTTTCCATTCAACAGACTTGTATAAATGCTTTCTGCAAACATCTATTCGTTCTTGTAGTGTTGGTGATGGCAGTATCGTTTGATTTTCTATAAATTGTTTTATCTCCCGGAATATCCATGGATAACCGATTGCAGCACGGCCAATCATGATGCCATCTACACCATACCGATTTTTATACTCAAAAGCTTTTTGCGGACTATCAATGTCTCCGTTTCCAAAAATGGGAATATTGATCCTTGGATTATTTTTCACTTTTGCTATCAAACTCCAATCGGCCTCACCTTTGTAAAGCTGAGATCTGGTTCTTCCGTGTATACTTAATGCCTGTACACCAATATCCTGCAGTCGCTCAGCTACTTCTTCAATATTTTTTGTTTGTTCATCCCAGCCCAGTCTTGTCTTTACTGTTACCGGTAATGAAGTTCCTTTAATAACAGCCTTGGTTAATCGAACCATCAGATCTAAATCTTTTAGAACACCCGCACCTGCACCTTTGCTGACAACTTTCTTAACCGGACACCCGAAATTGATATCTACCAGATCAGGCTTTACTGTTTCACAAATACCGGCGCTCATAGACATGGCTTCTTCATCGCCACCAAAGATCTGAATTCCAAATGGCCTTTCTTCCTCACTGAAGTCTAGTTTTTGCCTGCTTTTCATAGCATCCCTGATAAGACCTTCGCTGCTGATGAACTCGCTGTACATCAGATCTGCTCCATTGTCTTTGCACAATGCCCTGAAAGGAGGGTCACTTACATCTTCCATTGGCGCCAGCATGAGCGGAAAATCAGGTAATTCTATGTGGCCTATTTTGGGCATATCATTCTTTGTATATTGCGGCTGCAAATTTACAACAATTCAGCTTAGCACATGCAATACAAAAGTGTAAAGGGTTTTACGGGTTTTGGTCAATTGGGTATATTATTCGTCTTTTTAGGCCTTGGATTTATCCTGGCAGGTGGGGTACAACTGTTTATAGGAATGCAAATAATACCCCCGGGTACTTCATTTAAAGACATAGGTAGTGCGATGTTAGAAGCTATGGCTAAACCTGAGAATATAGGTTATACCAGAATGTCTCAGGTACTTGGAACGTTTTTTTTGTTGTTTATACCGGCAATTCTATTTTCATGGATCACAAAAGGGCGTAATAAGTTTTGGCTGGGGTTCAATCCTTATATTAATATTTACCAGGTTTTAATTGGATTTCTGATCATTTTTACTGCAAATATTTTAGCATCACCGCTGGCAGATATCAGTAAAGCGATCATAACACATTTTCCGGCTATCGATGCCATGGCAAAAGATCTGGAAAAGGCTTATAATGACCAGGTTTTAATATTGAGCAATTTAAAAAGCTGGCCCGAATTCTTAATGGCAATAGTCATTATGGCTTTTTTTCCGGCACTTTTTGAAGAGATTTTTTTCAGAGGAGCTATGCAGGATTTGCTGGTTCGTTGGTGGAAAAAACCATTACTGGCAATATTGGTTACCGCTCTCGTTTTTAGCCTGATCCATTCATCCATTTACCTGTTTATCAGCAGGGCAGCACTGGGGTTTGCACTTGGCATGATGTATTATTCAACAAAAAATATATGGGTAAATGTTATTGCACATTTTTTAAATAATGCAATTGCAGTATCCCAGTTATTTTATATGAGTTCCCACCATCAAAAAATAGACCCGGCAAAACTTGATCCAAAAGTTGAATGGTGGGTTGCTTTAATTTCTTTGATCGCTTTTTATTTTTTATTCAGGTTGCTACATAAAGTATCAATGAAAAATATAGTTAAAATAGAAACCAGGGAACAGTTGATCGTTGCTAAAGAGAATACATACGATCCATTTGTACATCCTCAAATTAATTAAAATTGGCTATCAATATCCAAACATTCAGAGTAAGAACTTTAACAGCATTGGTTTTTGTTATTGTTATGCTTGCAGGTTTGTTTATCAATTCTATTAGCTTTATTTCATTGTTTATATTCATCATGGTTGGTTGCCTGTATGAATTTGTTAAGATATTAAAAAGGATAAACGGAGATAGGTTCCTATATTACCTTCCACTTGCCCTCATCTATATTGTTATGCCTTTATTGATGATGATAGACCTGGGTATCTCAGAGAATATTTATTCACCCCTTATTCCTTGTTCAATATTATTCTCTATCTGGATCAATGATTCGATGGCTTACCTGGTAGGTTCTTTCATTGGCAAAACCCCTTTTTCAAAAATATCACCTAAGAAAACATGGGAAGGGACCATTGGTGGCGCTTTATTATGTGTAATTGTAATAGCATTGGCAGGGCATTATATTCCTGCTTCAAAAAGTATACACTGGCAGCATTGGTTTCTTATTGCAGTAATATGTGCCGTTTTTGGAACGTTTGGTGATTTGTTGGAAAGTAAACTTAAACGTAAAGCTGATATTAAAGACAGTGGAAGTTTTATGCCAGGTCATGGCGGTTTTTTAGACCGCTTTGATTCATTACTTACTGCAACACCTTTTGTTTGGGTGTATATATATTTATTATTTTAAAACCATCATTCAAAATCTATTGCTTGTTTGTAACTTCGCTCATTAAATTTTATAAATGACAATTCATAGAGAAGGATATAAGTCAATTGCGATTGCTACACTCATTTTTGGAGCAATGAATCTTTTAATGTTTTGGTTATTTGGAGCCTCTCTAATATGGCTTTGGGTACTTTTATCAGCAATTGGCCTTATTTTTTTGGGGCTGGTCATTTCTTTTTTTCGTATTCCATCTCGAAAACTGACCATAAATAATAATCAGGTTATTGCACCTGCAGATGGTAAAGTGGTAGTAATTGAAGAAACTGTTGATCCGGAATATTTTAAAGACAAAAGAGTACAGGTGTCTATTTTTATGAGCCCTTTGAATGTGCATGTTAACAGGAATCCGATCAGTGGCGAAGTCGTTTATAATAAATATCATAAGGGTAAGTTTTTAGTTGCCTGGCATCCGAAATCTTCTACTGAAAATGAACGCCATTCAGTTGTCATTAGAAAAAATGGAATAGAAGTATTGGTAAAACAGATTGCAGGTGCAGTAGCAAAAAGGATCAAAAATTACCTGGAGGTGGGCGATAAAGTGAATCAAGGGTCAGAAATGGGGTTTATCAAATTTGGCAGCAGAGTAGATCTTCTTTTGCCTGTTGGTACAAAAATTAATGTTGGGCTAAACGAAGTGGTGCAGGGTGGGGTTACGGTAATAGCCACAATCTGACTTTTTAACAAATTAGGAGCCTCTATTTACAATTTTACCCATATTTTTACGTTGATTAATCACACAAAAAAAATAAAATGAAAAAAGTATTATTATTAGCTACAGCAGCCATTCTTTTTACAGGCGTTTCATTTGCAAATTGCGGTAAAGGGAAAAAATGTGGAAAAGGCAAGTCTTGTTGTTCCAAGTCTTCAAAATCATGTTCCAAAAAAGATAAAACAAAAACAGCGAAACTCTGATTTTTATTAAAGTAATTCTAAACCTCTTGTAAAACCGGGAGGTTTTTTTTGTGCCCTAAAATTTTATCTCCAAAGAAAATAGATACAGTAGATCAGTCCTTTTGTATGAAAATGGCTCCCTCATCTTTCTTTTGGAGAAGGGGTAGGGTGGGTAGAAGTGTAATTAAAAAATATCTTCCAGTTGATCCAGATGAGTAATAATATATGTAGGTATAATAGATGTAGTTACATTTATATGATTTACAAAAACGGAATCCATACCTGCATTCATTGCACCTTGTATATCGGCATATAAATTATCACCAATCATGATAGATTCCTGTAAGGTAGCTTTTGCTTTTTGAAGCGCAAATTCAAAAATTTCTTTTTTTGGTTTCAGGCTGTTACTTCCTTCTGAAGTTATAACATGTGTGATATATTTATCCAGGCCACTGTTTCTGATCTTGCTCCATTGTGTCTTTTCAAATCCGTTTGTGATAAGGTGAAGCTGGTAGTTTTTACCAATAAGGTAATTAAGAATTTCGTTTGTGTATGGGAACAATTCTTTTTTAGTAGGTAAAATATCAAGGAACCTGGCACTTAAGTCTTTTGATAAGGGTTCATCTCCTATTTTAAAATCAAGTAAGGTCCTCCACATCCGTTTCCATTTTAATTCATCCGCACTGATCTTTCCTTTTTGATACTTGTCCCATAATATCTCATTGTGGTACAAGTATTTTTTATAGAAATCATCAAATACAGGCGTTACTTTTTCCTTAAGTCCAAATTCAATATAAATTTCCTGAAGTGTATTTTTTGCATTTGTATCAAAATCCCATAGGGTATGATCGAGGTCAAAAAAAAGATGTTTGTATAAAGGCATGAATAAGACTGTTTTAAAATAATGGTTGATTAACTTTGACAATTACAGTTTGTCATTCCAACGAAGGAGGAATCTCTGATGAGATGCTTCGTTCCTTAGCATGACAAAACCAACTGGCAGCACATTTTAAAATGCAGAACAGCCGCAAAAATAGGGATTATAATTTTTAAATATTTTATGAATGAATGTAGTAATTACGGGTGCTAATAAAGGTATAGGAAAAGCAATTGCGATAAAGTTTGCTTCCTGTGGATACAATCTTTTTTTATGTGCAAGAAACCTGGATTTGTTAAATGAAACAGCTTTGGAAATCCAGGCGAAATTTCCTTCTGTAAAAATTAAAGTAAAATCTGTTGATCTGAGTATAAAAGAACAGGTTATAACTTTTGCTGAATGGTGCCTTCATCATGCAATACCGAATATCCTTATAAATAATGCCGGTGTTTATCTGCCAGGCAATACAATAAATGAATCGGAAAATAACCTCGAATTAATGATGAACACAAATCTTTACAGTGCTTATCACCTTACAAGGAAACTTGTTCCGTCAATGATCAAAAACGGAGGAGGGCATATTTTTAATATTTGTTCAATAGCTTCTTTACATGCTTATGATGGAGGAGGAGGTTACAGTATCAGTAAATTTGCATTAAATGGATTTTCACAAAACCTGCGACATGAATTAAAATCAACGGGGATAAAAGTAACCGCTGTTTTTCCGGGCGCTGTGTTTACAGATTCCTGGGGCAACTATGATAATAGTAATGGCCGGATCATGGAATCGGAAGATATTGCCGAAATGGTTTATGCTGCAAGTAATCTATCCCTGCAGGCAGTTGTAGAAGACATTATTATTCGTCCACAACTGGGGGATCTATAATTAACACTTCATTACAATCTTTTAAATTTTGTTTAGTACTCCCCAAAATCTTATAGTCTAATTTTGTATCCTTTGATGCGCAGTTTATGAAGCTATTTTTACAAAAAATATGGTTGCTTTTATTTTTTTGCCTGTGTATGTTTTCTTCAAATGGCCAGGTAAATATTTCTCAGGAAATTTCTCCCACACAAATCAATAAGGATGAATATGCATCGCTAAAGATCATAGTGCAGAATAGTAATAATGTACAGGAAATAACAGCGCCGTCTTTAAAGAATTTTACAGTAATCAGTGGTCCAAACCAGGAAAGCGGAACAAGTTCTGTGAATGGTAATGTTACAAGTTTTTCTGCATTAATTTTTATTCTAAAACCCAACAAAACAGGTAAGATCGTTATTGATGGATCTGTTATTAAGATCGCAGGAAAATTGTATAAAACAAATGCTACAACATTGATGGTTAAAAATACTACGTCAGGCAATAATCCATCAAATAGCAATACCAATCCATTCTCAAATTTTGATCCTTTTGAGGAGAGAAGGCCTTCAGTGGATTTTACAGATTATATTTTGAAAAAGGGAGAGCATGTTGCAGATAAAGTGAATAAGAATATGTTATTAAGGTTGGAAACTGATAAAACAAGTTGCTTTGTCGGAGAACCTATTGTAGCAACATATAAATTGTATACCAGATTAAAAAGCGAAAGTAAGTTATCTGAAAATCCTGCGTTCAATGGCTTTTCAGTAATTGATCTCACAAACCCGGATATGGAAAGCTATACCAGACAAAAATTAAATGGCAGGGAATACAATGTTTATACCATTAGAAAAGCACAATTGTATCCTTTACAATTTGGCAATATAGATCTTGAATCGGCTGAACTTGAAAATAATATTCAATTCATTAAAGATGATTATATAAATGAAAATGGAGGGAATCTGTATAATCTTTTTGATAATTTAGGCACAACGATGGTGCCTCAGGAGGGAATTATCAACCAGGCAATGATTTTAAAATGTAAACCGGTTACCATTCTTGTTAAACCTTTACCTGAATCAGGCAAACCAGCTTCATTTTCCGGTGCTGTTGGCAAATTTTCCATTGAAGCTCAATTACAAAAAACTATCTTTTCTGCTAATGAATCAGGCAAACTGGTTGTGAAGATCATTGGAAGCGGAAATATGCAATTACTTACAGCACCCACGCTCTTATGGCCGGCAGGTATAGATCCTTTCGATCCAAAAGTTTCTGAAGATCTTGATAAATCAACCATACCTGTTAGCGGAAGCAAAATATTTGAATACGGTTTTTCTGTAAATATGCCTGGTAGTTATTCAATTCCTCCCATACAATTCAGTTATTTTGAACCAGGTACTGCAGTATATAAAACAATAACAACCAAAGATATCTTATTTACAGTTTCAAGTCCAACAGTCAATCCTGTTCTTCCATTCATCACTTCCGGCAATAAAGAATCAGTTTCATGGATTAATAAAATATTTGATAACCGCGGATGGATCATAATTTTCATTGCATTAATAATGATAAGCTCATTGATCATATGGGTTAAAAAAAACAAGAATTCTTCTGTTGAGAAAAACATTGGTTTAATTAATGATGATAATGAAAAAATAAAACAGGAGCATGTCATTGAAACTTCTGCATTTAATCAGCAAAATCCATTGATAAAAACAGCAGCTTGTTTGGATATGAATGGGGGTAACAACTTTTATTCAATCTTAAATACTGAATTGAAATATTATTTGTCACAAAAATTTTCAATTAACCTTGCAGAGATCAATACAAAAAGTATTGTTACGATACTGGACAAAAAAAATATCAATAATACCATTGTGCTACAACTACAGCAATTGATGCAGGAAATAGAATGGCAGCTTTATACTCCATTTGAAAGAAATGAAAAAATGGATGAAGTATACCACAAGGCCTTTGAAATGATACAATTGATAAACGGCTTTGATATCAGGAATCTGTAAACTTGTATCCTACGCTTCTTACAGAATGAAAATAAACCGGATTACGACTATCCGTTTCAAAATATTTTCTGAAATTCAGAATAAAATTATCTATGGTTCTGGTTGTGGGGTAAACATTATATCCCCATACCGATTGAAGTATTTTTTCCCTTGTTATCACATCATTCTTATTTTCAATCAGTAATTTAAGCAACATGACTTCCTTTTTGGTAAGGGTTATTTTTGTTCCACTTTTATTGTAACATTCAAGTGCTTTGAAATCTATTTTATTTTTACCAAATTCATAGATATCAGGCAATGGTTGCCTGGTTGAGAGTAATTCACTTTTTTTAATAAGTTTATTTACCCTCAACAATAATTCTTCCAGATTGAAGGGTTTTGTGAGGTAATCATCAGCCCCTTTTTTCAGGCCCATAACCCTGTCGGCACTGCTGTTTTTGGCACTTAAAATTAAAATTGGAATATCCTGATTTGTCAATCTGATCGTTTCACAAACTGTAATTCCGTCAATTTCAGGTAACATTACATCCAGTATGATCAAATCAAAATGTTCCTGTTGAACCAGCTTTAAAGCATTTGCGCCGTCAAAAGACCCGGTAACTTCATAGCTTTCCAGTTCCAGATTCAACTTAAGTGCTTCATGGAGGTTTTCTTCATCTTCTACCAGTAATATGGAGATGTTTTTATTAGCCATTGCAAATATTTATGCCTCTTTTAATTCCAAAATAAAGATGCTTCCATTGGGAGTATTGTCTTTAATTGATATACGGCCTTTGTGTGTTAATATAATTTTTTTAGTTAGGGATAAACCAAGCCCGGTACCTTTTGCACTTTTTGTTGCCTCATTACCGATACGATAGAATTTTTGAAATATTTTTTTCTTTTCCTCATCGCTGATTCCTGGCCCTTCATCTTTTATGTGTATTATTACATCAGGCGAATTTTTAAATGCGTGTATTATTATCGTTTTTTCTTTGGGCGAATATTTTATTGCATTGTCAATAAGGTTATTCAACGCAATTTGTAACAGCAGCAGATCGCCGTTTACAAATAACTCTCTGTCAACATGGGATTGAATATTTCTATTTGGAAACCGGTTCTTGAAATCGTTTGTACAGTCTTCAGCTAATGTACTGATATTTATTTCTTCATGAGCTGCCATATAACCTCCATTCTCAATTTGTGATGAGATTAGAATATTATTACAAAGTGTGTTCAGCCGGTTTGTTTCCTGTAATGTATTACTGATCAGCCTTTCTTTTTTGCTTTCATCCAGTTTTCTCAATTGCAGTGTTTCTAAATTTAATTTTGCAATGGCAATAGGAGTTTTTAATTCATGCGTAATTGCCATCATGAAATTTTGTTGTTGTTGGCTGAGTTTAAATTCACGTTTAACTGCTTTGTATACAAATAAAGCTCCGGCTACGATCAATAAAAAAAAAATAGAACCTTCGCCAATGTATTGGGCAGTTTTCCTTCTTTTCTCAGATTCTATCCTGGCATACTTAGCCAGATAATTGGGTTCATTTTTTTTTATTTCCTGCATTTTGAAAAGTAACATTTGTTCATTTTGCCTGCTTAGGGCAATAAACCACCAAACCAATGCTGCAATGATATATACCAGCAGGAACCAATAAATGAAAAAAATAATCCGTATTTTTTTTGATTTTGGCATCAGATCATATAATGGGGTAAATATTCAAATCAATTTTTTAAACACGTTAATTAGTTCCGTTTATCTAAACCCCAGGATAATTTACTTCGAAGCGTTTGTAAAAAATTATTTTCGTTTAGCCGTATAAGGTTTATGCCAAAATCTTCTTTTTTTACTGCAAGTTGAATTTCTTTTGTAACGATCTCACGCCTGCTGTCCAAAGTACATAAAAATCCGTCTGTTCTTCCTTCTACTTCAAATGACACAATAGTATTATCTGGAACTATAATTGGTCTTATATTTAAATTATGAGGCGATACCGGTGTAATTACAAAACTGGCACTATCCGGAAAAACTACAGGGCCATTGCAACTGAGTGAGTATCCTGTTGATCCGGTAGGTGTTGCAACAATTAAACCATCGGCCCAATAGGTATTTAAAAATTCACCATTGAGGTATGTATGAATTTTTATCATAGGTGAGGTATCTTTTTTATGCAATGAGAACTCATTAAGTGCATAAGGTGTTTCACCAAAAAGTGGAATATTTGCGTCGAGGTGAATCAGGGTCCTTTTATCTAAAACATACTTTCTGTTTGCCAGTGCATCAAATGCTGTATGTAATTCATCCCTACCGATATTAGCTAAAAATCCAAGTCTTCCATAGTTGACACCTAAAATCGGTATCCCCGAATCTTTAACCAGTGTAACGGTATCGAGTAATGTTCCATCGCCTCCTAAACTTATCATGCAGTCGATACTTGCATCCATATCTTCGCCTGAATTAAAAGTTGAATACTTACCCTCTATATTTACAGCTGAATAGAACTGGTTAAAAAAGTCCTGGAAAAAAATGGGCTCAGCCCCATGGTCTACAATTTCGTTTATTAACAAACTGATATCCTGAATTTGGTTGTTTTCAATTCCCCGGCTATATATTGCTATTTTCATAATATTTAATCAAAAAAAGTTGGTTAACTAAAATCCGATTTTCGCACGCAAAAATATGCCGTTTTCACCTAATTGATTTAAACTGTATTCCAGACTAACAGCTCCATCATATAGGGTAAGTAAATCAATTCCAAATCCGCAAGTATACAATAGCCTGTTATTTAACCTGGTATAAAATTGTTTTTGTATATAACTATATCCGGCATCTGCATATGTTTTGGCAAAAAATGCAAATGGGATCTTTGGTAGCGTTCTTATTTTAAAAGGGATGGGAATATTAAAACCAAATAATTTTTTCTTTAGAGTATATTTTGCCACAGCAGATGCCACACCATCGATCACATAATATTCCAGTCCTCTTAAACTAAATTCTGAATATCCAATTGCTCGCTGATTAACATATGCTTTAGTAAATGGCAGTATTATTTTTGAATATAGCTGTATGGTACTGTACCATTTGCTTTTATGCGTAATGTATTTGCTGTGTGATCCGGAAAGGGAAAACATATTAATTCCGCCTGAAAAGCCTAATCCTCTTTTTTGAATGGCAAATCCGTAAATTTTCCCTTTTAATGGATAATTGACATTGTCAATATTTGCATAGCTTAATGAGAAACTAATATCTATAATTCCGAGGGAAGTCTTATTGACGTCAAAATAATATGGGTTATACTTTGGGTCAATGATGCTATCATTTATTTTTACGTACGTATATGAAATCGAATAGGAGGTTCGTTTAAAAAATCCTTTGCGCAATTGATAGGAAAGGCTGAAGATCAGGTTATTTCTGACAAATCCGGGTTTTTTGAATAGTAGCAATTGGTTTGAATCTCCGGTTTTATAGATAATCTCCCTGTTTTGCGAATAACCGCCGGATACTCTAAATCCTTCTGTAAGTTTATTGTTACTAAATGGGGCATTGTAGCTAAATGAAATATCGCGGGTATAGCCAGTTAAGAGGTAAATGCGTAATTGATCACCACGACCACTGAAATTATAATGAGCAAACTTTATTCCGTAAACAACCCTTTCAAAATCTGCATTATAAGTTTTCAACCATTCGTTAATATTTCTATCAATGAGTTTAAACTGTGGAGTGGGGTAAATAAACCATTTTTCAACTACGGTTATTTGAATATTACAGTCAAATGCGGAAACGAACACAGGAGTAATCACTACTTCTGAAAATAAATTCAAATTATAAACCAGATTACGGGATTGTTCAAGCTTTTCCTGAAGAGTAGAAATATTTATGGAATCACCCTGCTTAAAAAGCATCTCACGAAGTATGATATAATTTTTCGTTTTTTTATTCCCGTTAATGTTGATTAATTGAACTTTTAGTTTTCCTACCGGGTCAGATTTTATATTACTAAAATTATTATCATAAAATCCCCGAATTTTTATTGTATCCTGGGCAAACGTTTTATGATGAAAAAAAAATATAAAGCAAAGGAAAAATATTATTTTAACGTATGTCATACTTCACAGCTTTGCTTCAGATATAATCTTGTCTAAAAATAATTGCGATTAATTATTAATGACCGGTGAGAATAAGTTAATATCAAATGTCAAGATAATGCATGAAATTCCGATAATTTTTATCAATATCATTTTCAAAATTTTCAATACCATATTGAAATAAAACATTATAATCATATCGTTCAAATGTTGCAACTATTGTTGATATTTCTCTTTTATTGATATGTATGGTTACTGTTAACATTCCTGTTTCCGGATGAACAGTTGTATTTAAATGAAGGATTGTACAGTCATTACTTTCAACAATTCGGCTTATTTCAGAAATGGTAAATTGCAATCGTTCCATTTCCAATACAATGATGCCGCCAATTTCGTTGGCACCCGAAAAATTTCCCAGGGTTTTTAATAAGTCTGTTGTAGTAATAACACCGGCAAAATCATTTACCTGATTTATTACTGGTACTACATTTGTGTCGTACTGAATGCTGCAGTTTACCGCCATTAAAAAGTGAGCCTTGTCATAAACTGATGCCTGAATATAATGTACATGTAATAATTCAATTGTTGTTTTTGGGTCTTCTGAATCAAGCAGGTCTTCCTCACTAATCAAACCGAGGAACTTGTTTTCAGATACAACCGGAAGATGCGTAACCTTGAAATCACTTATTAATTGTAATGCTTTACTAACTGAATCAAGTGGCTGAAGCCTGGGTATATTATTATTAATTAGAGTTGCTGTTAGCATATTACAACTATTTTACAGGCATTTAGTTATCCAATATACATGCCGCTTTATTCTATAGACAAAATAAAACATTAAACTGATGCAATGGGTGAGTTTAATTTAGCCAGAAAACCTTCTAAAACTTTATTGAATTCAACCGGGACTTCCATCATTGGGGCATGACCGCATTTATCAATAAAGTGTAATTCGCTGTTTGGTATCAGCCTATGGAATTCTTTTCCTACAAATGGAGGTGTAATACTATCATTATTACCCCAGATCAAACAAGTTGGTTGTTTGATCTGGCTGATCTCTTCGCCAAGATTGTTGCGAATGGCACTTTTTGCCAAAGCAATGATCTTGATAACTTTTAAACGATTGTTGGTTATCTCAAACACTTCATTTACAAGATCTTCCGTTGCCAGATTAGGATCATAGAAGGTAAGGGCTGTTTTATTACGAATATATTCTCTATCTCCACGTTTGGGATAAGTATCGCCCATTCCGTTTTCAAATAAGCCGGAACTGCCAGTAAGGGTAAGTGATCTTATACGTTCAGGGTTTTTTAAAATATAAACTAATGCAACATGGCCTCCTAATGAATTTCCCATTAAATGTATATCCTTATAGCCTCGATGTTCAACAAACCTGTTTACGAATTTTTGTAAGCCACCTACAGATGTATGAAGCAAATCAAGTTCAAGTAATGGAAGAATCGGTACTACAACTTTATATTTCTTGCGAAAATGTTCAATCAGGTCTTTAAAATTACTCAGGGCGCCAAACAAACCGTGTAAAAGCATAAGTATTTCACCTTCACCTTCTTCAATGAATTTAAATTTACCGTCTTGTTTTATCTCGTAACTCATGCTTTTTAAAAAGTATATTTTTATAATGCGATATACCGCAAAGTAACCCTAATAAGCTAAAATTACATTAAAGTAAGATAATGATTCAAATTAATGCTATATTTTATTGGCAATAGAACTAAAGAATTGCTCTAGCTGGCTAAACATATCTTTAAAAAATGGTATAATGATACCCATCTGGTCAATTACTCCCGGGCCTAAAGGCTTAATAAAAGTATAACATCTGGATTCAGAAATAACTTCATTTTTTATTAAATGTAACTGGATGGCGAAAAATAAAAAAATACTGAATATGATACTGAACATTAAAATAAAAAAAATCATCCCCCCAACTTTATTAACCCAGCCAAGTTTTACCAATTCAACTGTTTTTTGCAGCATATTGGCACATAAGTTTACTAAAATAACTACAATAATAAAAACCAACATAAAAGAAATTACCGGGAGCCATTTTGCAGAAAGGTTTGTTTGGGAATGCAATCTTGTTGCAACAACCGTAGATAATTTTAGGGCAGCAGCAAGCCCTATTACAAAAGCTATCATAGAAATTAGACCTACTATTAATCCTTTTTTGTAACCTTTCAGGCAGGCAAGGATAAAAAGTATTGCAAAAAAAATATCAATAAACATAATTAATAAAAAAAGTTACCCGAGCAACCCCTTTACAATTGTATTAATGGTTTTGCCATCAGCTTTTCCGGCTAATTGTTTTGATGCTATACCCATAACTTTTCCCAAATCTGCTCCCGTACTTGCACCGGTTTCTGTAATAATTTTACTAATAACTTCTTTAATTTCTGTTTCGCTCAATTGCCTGGGTAAAAATTTCTCAATGACTGCCATTTCCTCTTTTTCTTTTACAGCTAGATCTTCCCGACCGTTCTTTTCAAATATTTCAAGGGAATCACGGCGCTGTTTCATCATTTTTTGTAAAAATTTCTGTTCCGTTACCTCATCTATTTCTCCTCCGGCACCGGGTTCCGTTTTAGCTTTAATGATTTCAGCTTTTATTGCTCTGAGGCTCCGCAATAGTGATTCATTTTTTGATTTCATTGCATCTTTCATTTCCGCCATGATTTTTTCTTCTAATGCCATAGTTAAAAATTTAAGCCATTAGTTGTTAGCTATAAGCTGTTAGTTGTTTGTAAAATGTGATATTTTTAAATAATTTTAAATTTAGTACAATTAATCACTGAAAAAATGAAAAGTTTTAAATTTAATGTAATAGCTAAAAGCTAAGGGCTTATGACTAACAGCTTTTACTGTTGTTTCGCCAATTCTGCCTTGAATTTTTCAATAAAATTTTTCGCAAATACTTTCATCTCATCCGATAAAGCATCCTGATTGGTAGCTCTTTTAAATGTATCTGCCATAGTTGTCATCATCTGATAAAAAAAATCGCCCATTTCATCTACCATCATATCTTTTGTCCAAAGGTCAATTCTTAATGCCGATTTATCTTCAGAGTCCCAAAAAGCCAGACACATAGCTTTGGCTTTTTGTTTCATTGCTGCACTACTGTCACTAGCCTCCCAGAGTATCTGTTGTGGAATCTTATTCGGGTCAAGCAGTACATCAATAGTAATTGTCGATTTTTGCATAAAAATCCAATGATTTTTTTGAACGTCAAAGTTAAGTATTTATTTTTCTGTGGCTTCCTGTATCGCTTTCCATAAATTGAATGCAGTATTTTCCCAGGTGCAGATAGTTGTCAACTCTTTTCCTTTTTGTATTTGTTCATTTCTTGTATGCTCGTTTTTATATAGTTGCATCATATTTTCAGCTATATTTTTCTCATCCATTGTTGTATATATGGCAGCATCAACATATAGGCTCTTATTAAAATCATTTTTTGAGATTATCAGTGGAATATTATTTTTAAGTGTTGCGATGCCTATATCATCCATATACTCAAAAGCCGGAAGGTAAATGGCTGCATAAGCTGCAGCAGTAATTTCAGCAAGTTGATCATCATTTTCAGCAAATAATAATTTTACATCATCTCTGTATTTATAAGATGACAGATCTTTTAAAGGGCTCTCTTTTTGGTGTGTAAAAATCACCAAAACCAATTGCATATTCGATAGTTGCCTTTTTTTAAATGTTGAAAAGGCTTTTAATAGGATAGTTGTATTTTTTAATGAACCATCCGTTATATAACTTAAAAAATATTCTTTTCCTTTTGTATACCTGCTTTTAATATTTTCTTTTTCATCAAAATCAAAAGTTTTATCCGGATCATTTGCGGCAAAACCAATCACATGATTTAATTCCTTTGTTTCAGGAAATAAATTTGATAATACAGCCCTATTATGATCATTTGATAGTGCTATGTAAGACACTTTTGATATAATTTTTTTAAAGAACTTTTTAAAATACCGGGCATCGCTGCTGGAAAATAAATTTCCTTTGTTTAAAAAGGACAAATCCTGTAAAATAATACATTGTTTTACATTAGAACGAAAACTACCATTAATTCCATTGCTTACAAACAGATCGGCATTAAATTTATTTAGTAAAGCAGGTAATTTAAAATTATACCAGTAATATCCCAACAAACGGTTTTTAATCTGCGGGGCAAGTAAAACCGGTTGAATATTTTTTTGTGTAATAAGTGATACATTAAAAGGAGTATCAAAAAAGAAAATGAACTGATGTTCCGGGTATGTTGCTGCAATGATTGTAAAGCACCTGTAATTGAAATTTATTTTTGGATCTTTTTTATCATTCGAAAAATGAATATGTACTGCAATGGTCATCTTAAATTTATTTCAGCACTTTTACTTTTACAGTTTCAATTTTTGTATCGCTTACACTTAAAATATCAAATTCATAATTTCCAATAATGATCCGTTCTTTTTGTTTGGGAATAAATTCATGGTTTTGAATGATATAACCTGATAATGTTTCTGCTCCTTCATCACCACTAAAATGAAGGTCATATTTTTCAGCAATCAGATCCAATTCCATTCTTCCGCTGAAAATATATTCGTTACTCGCTATTTGCTTATCTACAAATTCTTCTGCTACATCGTATTCATCCTCTATTTCTCCAAAGATCTCTTCCAGTATATCTTCCATAGTTACAATGCCGGCTGTACCTCCAAATTCGTCAATTACCCATGCTATACTCTTTCTTTCTTTACTGAATTTATTCATTAAATCAGTAGCACTCATACTTTCAGGAACAGTTGGAATTGGGTGTAATATTTCTTTTAATGAAGCCGGATCTTTAAACAGATCCAGTTGGTGAACATAGCCAAGGATATTATCAATGTTATTTTCAAAAACAACCAGTTTACTGAGTTTGGTTTCTATGAATTTCTCCTTCACTTTTTCAATACTGGTATCACTGGCTATGCTTTCAATTTCTTTACGGGGAATCAGGCATTCACGCAGCTTTACTTCACTTAAGGAAAGGGCATTTTCAAAAAGCTCCTTATTTAATTCCGAACTTTCTTCCTCATCATTATTTTTTGTTTGTTGAATAAAATGCTCCAGATCAACTTTACTAAAAGCCTCTTTTTTATTATTTATTTTTACATTAAAAACATATTTCAACATCCATTCTGCAGTATTTACAAAAAATGCAGCCAAAGAAGACAGCAACCAATAAAAAAAGCGGGATATATAACTGACAAAATCAGCACTTAAAATACTGTTGTTTCTGGCCCTGAAAAATGCTTTACTCAGGAATTCTACAAATAATAAGATAGCAGTAGATAAAAGCGTTTCAACCAATAACTTTATATATTTCACATATGCAGCAGAAGATTCAGGCAGTTTTGTTTCGATCCATTTCCATAAAGGGAAAAGCATATCACCAACCAACAAGCCATATATCACCAACACAATATTTACTGCTACCAGTGTTGTACCTATGAATTTAGTTGGATTATCAGCAAATTTACCCCAGGTTCTGCCACTGTAAGTACCTTGTTTCTTATTTAATTCTATAGATAACTTATTGGCTGAAACAAATGCAATTTCAATACCCGAAAAAAATCCAATTAAAAGCAACGATGCAATTATTGCCAGAAGTGCGATCCAGTCCATAGTATAAAAATAAGTAAAACGATTAAAACATGCTTTTTATTCGATCAAAATCAGCTGTTTAGGAATTCTTCAACGAGCTTAGCAGCTGTTATACAAGCTTTTTCAAGGTTATCATTTACAACAACCTTATTAAAATGTTCTTTAAATGAAAGTTCATAAGATGCTTTATTTACCCTTGCATCTATTGATTCTGCTGATTCAGTACCACGGCTTTGCAATCGGTTCTTCAATTCATTTACAGAAGGGGGCTCTATAAAAATACTAAGAGTATTTTCGGGATATTGTTGCTGTATATGAATAGCTCCTTTTACATCAATATCAAGAATGGGGACTTTATTTTGGCCCCAAATTCTTTTAAGTTCAGATTTTAAAGTGCCATAATATTTTCCTTCATATACCATTTCCCATTCGGCAAATTCCTTGTTATGGATCTTTTCTTTAAATGCTTCCTGGCTCATAAAATGATAATCTACACCATCGGTCTCATTCTCTCTTTGTGTTCGGGTGGCGGCTGATACAGAAAATTCAAGCACTTGAAAAATCTTCATCAAATGCCTTGTTATAGATGTTTTTCCGGCTCCCGAAGGGGCGGTTATGATTAATATTTTCTGGTGAATAGAATTCATAAGCAAAGAAATAATAAAAAGATCATAAGCTGAATTAAATTTGTGTTGTTGCCTAATGCGTTTCTGGTTTCTCGTAGTTTTTAAATTGAAGTTTTTTCTATTTTCTAACAAAGTTTACATCGAACTAGCCAACGAGAAACGGCAATAACGAGAAACAAGAGACCAGAAACGGGTCTAGTCAATCCTTTTAATATCCGCTCCTAAATTTCTCAATCGCTCATCTATCTGTTGATACCCTCTGTCTATCTGTTCTATATTTTGAATGGTGCTTTTACCCTGAGCGCTCAAGGCTGCTATTAATAATGCAACACCGGCACGTATATCAGGGCTGCTCATGGTTATACCCCGCAACTGTTGTTCTCTTTCCAAACCAATTACTACTGCACGATGTGGGTCACACAAAATTATTTGTGCACCCATTTCTATAAGTTTATCTACAAAAAATAACCTGCTTTCAAACATTTTCTGATGAATGAGAACGCTACCCCTTGCCTGGATTGCGGTAACGATAACAATACTCAGCAGATCGGGTGTAAAGCCGGGCCAGGGATGATCGTATACACTTAGAATAGCCCCATCAAGGTACTTGGTTATTTCATAGATATCTTGTGACGGGACATGAATATCATCACCTATAAAATTCATTTTGATACCAAGTTGCTTAAATTTATCAGGTATCATACCTAAAGAAGCTATTCCGGCATTTTTTATGGTAATATCGCTTTGAGTCATTGCTGCAAGACCGATGAAACTACCCACTTCTATCATATCCGGTAACATAGTATGGCTGGTACCTGATAGTTTTTCTACACCTTGTATGATCAATAAATTACTAGTAACTCCTTCTATCTTAGCACCCATGCGAATCAGCATTTTACAAAGCTGTTGAATATAGGGTTCGCATGCTGCATTATAAATGGTAGTGGTACCATTTGCCAATACTGCTGCCATTAATATATTTGCGGTACCTGTTACACTGGGTTCATCTAATAACAAATGCGTACCTGTCAATTCGGAAGCCTGTAGTTTAAAGAATCCGGTATTGTCATCATAATTAAAAGTTGCACCCAGTTTCTCAAACCCCATGATATGCGTATCAAGCCTTCTTCTGCCGATCTTATCTCCTCCCGGTTTTGGCAAATATGCTTTTTTAAATCTTGCAAGCAGTGGCCCTGCAAGCATTACAGAACCTCTTAACCTTCCGCTTTTTTTATGATATGATTCACTTTGTAAATATTCTACGTTTACATCGTCTGCTTTAAAACTGCAGGTATGCCTGTCTGTGCGGTTAATTTTTACATTCATTTCCTGCAACAATTCAATCAATAAGTTAACATCAATGATATCCGGAATATTGCTGACTATAACTTCATCTGCTGTAAGTAATACAGCACTGATTATTTGCAGGGCTTCATTTTTTGCACCTTGTGCTGTTATTTCTCCGGAAAGTTTTTTTCCTCCCCTAACTTCAAATATGCTCATAATGCAAGTTGTATTATTTAGTCGTAATTTTTAACAAACGTAAATAAAAAACCCTGATGTTTTCTGATACATCAGGGTTTTTTAAATTACTTGATTGAATTAATTTCAAACGAGTTGTCTTTAATATCTTTTTTTAAAATTCCGGTTGTTATTATTTCTGTTATCCCTTCCACCACCGCTGCTTCCTCTGTTGTCTCTGCTTCCACCTGATCCGCCGCGATTATCCCTGCTGCCAAAGTTTTTACGGTATTGATTGCGTCCTGCACCATAATCATCCCTATCCTGAGTATCGGTTCTATGTTTAACAAATGGGCGATTGTTAAATTCAAGTTCGCCTTTGGTCATGTTGCTTAATTCACTTTGAATAGAATCATCATGTACCAGTTCTTTATGCCAGTTGCTGTAAGTAAGTTTCATGTAATAGGCAATAGCATTTGCAAAACCCTGTTTTTTTTCCGGGTTTTCTTCTTTCAAAGCTTTATCAATGACTATTTCAATATTTTTACCCAGGTGATTGAATTTGGGATATTTTTTTGGATACCTGAGCCTTTCAGGTTTGGCTTTCAAAGTCTCTCTGGTAGGAATGGGATAAGGGCTTTCTACATCTAATGTAAAATCGCTAATCAGAAAAAGATGGTCCCATAATTTATGACGGAAATCTTCTACATTTTTAAGATGGGGATTTAAAAAGCCCATTAACTCAATTACAGCAAAAGCATTGCGCTGTCTTTCTTCTTTATCTTTGATAGTCAACAGGTATTCCACCATTTTTTGAATATGTCTGCCATATTCTCTCATAATTAAATGATTTCGGGTGGTGTTGTACTCCATGTTCTCAACATTTAGCATAGATACAAATGTAAGTAGTTAATTAATAAGAAACAAGCTGATGAAGGATTTTAACGCAGATGAAACTTCCGTGTGTATAAATAAGCCAGTAAAATACCAGTAGAATCAGCTGCCCAGTCAAGTATTTCAAATGAACGGGAAGGGATATAGAATTTTTGAATGTATTCTGTCGCCAGCCCCCAAATGCATGCTGATAAACTGATACGTATCAAATTATGCCGTTTTTGCTGCTTATACAAAGATGATTGTGTAACAGGAAGCAAGAATAAGAATGTCATTACTGCAAACATAAAGGCATGAACCACCTTATCTAAATTTGTAATATCAAGCCAATCCCATTCATTGGATTTTGGTAAATCAGATTCCGGAAGACAAACCACAACCATTACGGCAATAAAGCATACTATAGCCGGAGCAAATTTTTTGAATCCTATTTCACTAAGGGAATTTTGGCGAAAGTTGTTTTCCATAATAAAATATCAGCAGTAAATTCCTGGATTTTCCGGTTAAACTTCTACCGATGCGATATATACTTCTGCAGTCATTAATTTTTGAACATCTTCCGGGTTATCTACTTCCATTTTTATCATCCAGCCTTCGCCGTATGGATCACCGTTTACCAATTCTGGTTTCCCTTCCAATAAAGGATTGATTTCAGTTATTGTTCCGGAAACGGGTAAAAAAAGATCACTAACTGTTTTCACGGCTTCAACAGTTCCAAAAATTTCTTCAGCAGATAATTTCTTTCCTTTGGTACTGATATCAACGTAAACTATATCTCCCAACTCATGTTGCGCAAAATCTGTAATACCGATTGTTGCTGTTTTGGCTTCTAATAATACCCACTCATGGTCTTTCGTATACCTGAGGTTAGCTGGATAGTTCATCGAATTGATTTTAATTATGAATTAAAAAAGAAAATGTAATTTAAGTGAATTTTTATTCATTGATTTTCAAACCAATAAATTAATAAGCTATTTCATTATTTCTATATACATTCTGGAATCGACCATTGGTCTGTTACGTGGGTCCCTTTTTACATTGGCAATTTTATGTATCACTTCCAAACCGGATTCCACTTCTCCGAATACTGTATATTCCATATCCAGCATAGCAGTACCACCAATCATTTTGTAAATATTTCTTTGTGCGGGTGTATATTTTATTCCTTTGTTTTGTTCAAAACTATTTAACTGAATATCATTCAAAATATTTCCTTCAACTATATAAAACTGACAAGCACTGCTGGCTTTTTGTGGATTGCCATCTCTTGCTGCTGCTAATACCCCCTTTTTATGAAACAAGTCTGGTTTAAATTCTGCAGGAATTCGTTCCATATCGCTACCACCATTACCTAACATATCACCAGCAATCGCATTTTTGCTTAATGGGTCACCGCCTTGTATCATGAATCCAGGAATAACCCTGTGAAAAAGAAGGCTGTCGTAAAAACCTGCTTTGACAAGTTTTACAAAATTATCACGGTGTAATGGAGTAGAATCATACAATTTAACGATCATTATTCCTGAATCAGTTGTGATCTTAACTCGAATTGATTCATCTTTTTTATCAGAAACAACAGGGTTTTCATCTGAATTCTTATTTATTGTTACGGGCTTATTTAAAGACGCATTTTTTTTAACAGCAGGTGTTTTTGACTGGCTATATCCTTGATTTACATTTAACAAAGAAATTGTTATTATCAATACTATTCCTAAAGAAAACTTTTTAATCATACTTTTCGTATTTTTATTGTAAGCAATGTTTATAGAACAAAACTAATAATATTCAAAGAAACATTTCGTTTTTAGATAAATTTATTTGTGCGTAGTACTTAATTTTTAAAAAAATCTAAGAAGCTGATTAAGAATAGTTCCATAGATTCTGTATGCGCCGTAAAGTTGCTGGTCAGCGACCAGCAACGGCACAAATCGCCCCAGTTGGTCGCCTGACCAACTGCACTGGTGAATACAAATTTCATTTTTAGACAGCTTCTAAAACAAATTTTATGAAAAATCCGTTATTTATTTTTTTATTTGCTTTTCTAATCTCCTGCAATAAAGAAACCAATATTTTACCAGAACCACCTCAGCCTGAAGTATTTTATAAAATAACACTGACCATGAATTGGAATTCTCCGGCATTAGGAGTTCCTGTAAATGCTCATTTTACCCGGTTGATTGGGATGGTACATTCAAAAGACAGTTTTTTATGGAGCCAGAAAGCAACTATTGGATTGGAATTTTTGGCAGAAGTGGGGAGTAATGGAAGATTAAATAATGAAATAGATTCAATGATTGCCAGGCAAAAAGCCCTTGAACGTTTTGGGATAAATCCACCGGCAATAAATGGCTCAATAGATTCAGTTTTTAGATTTACAACAGATTTTTCCTGTTTTAGTTTTGCATCAATGATAGCTCCATCACCGGATTGGTTTATTGGAATCAATAAGTATAATTTACTTGTGAACAATCAATGGGTGACGGATAAATCTGTTGACCTTTTTGTGTATGACGCCGGAACAGAAGAAGGTGATGTTTTTGGATATAATAATTTACCAACTGCTCCTCAACAAAATGTTAGTATATTAACTTCAATAAATGGGATGGTTTTGGCTAATGGTAACCCTGTGATCTCAAAAATCGGCACCATCCGCTTTAACAAAAACTAGAATTCAAGGGTATTGAAATAGAGTAGTACATGGTCTTTTAGAAAATCTTCTTGTGCAAAAGTATCTAATTCTGGCAAAGCCTTAAGTTGAGTAAAATGTGGCCACCCTTCCTCATCTTTTCCGTCAAGTATATAGTAACCACTGGCCGATAAGATCGTACAAACTGCAATATGCATCAGGTCTTGCTTTTGTTCTTTACTGAATTCCTGCGGTCCCTGGCCAAGCTCTTGTACACCGATCAATAATAATACGCCGTTCATATCAGGTTTTATATTAAAACGTTCTTTTAGCTTTATACGAAGTTTTAACCACCTGACCTGAAGGTCTTCTTCTGAGTGTTGCATTTGGCAAATGTATGTAATAGCACAGGTATATATATATTGAGATTAAATCGGCGGCATAATAAGCTTTTCAGAGTTATATTTGCCATCTTAAAAAGTTTCAAAATAATACACTCCGGATGTTACAGATAAATTATATCAGGCAAAATACAGACCTGGTAAAACAAAGGTTAGCAGTTAAACAATTTAAGCAAATTGAATTGATTGATGAATTGATTCAACTGGACGAAACGCTAAGACAACTAAAAATAACAACAGAAAATATTCAGGCTTCCATAAACGCAACATCAAAAGAAATAGGGATGTTGATGAGCAAAGGTGAAAAAGAAACTGCTGAAATGAAAAAGGAACAAGTAAGTTCCCTAAAAAATGAACTTGCAGAAAAAAACAAAGTGCTCACTGCAATGGAAGAAAACTTTAATAGTAAAATACTGCTGTTGCCAAACCTTCCCCATAATAGTGTTCCCGATGGAAAAACACCCGAAGACAATGTAATTGTGCGTGAAGGGGGTACAATGCCAACACTGCCTGATAATGCTCAGCCGCACTGGGAACTCATCAAGCAATACGACCTCGTTGATTTTGAAGCCGGTGTGAAAATCACCGGAAGCGGGTTCCCTTTATATAAAGGAAGGGGTGCAAAACTGCAACGTTCACTGATACAATATTTCCTCGATTATAATACAGCAGCAGGTTATACGGAGTATTTGCCCCCGCTGATGGTGAATGAAACAACTGCTTACGGTACCGGGCAGTTGCCCGATAAAGAAGGGCAAATGTACCATGTAACTGCTGATGGTTTTTATCTGATCCCAACTTCTGAAGTACCTGTTACAAATGTTTACAGGGATGAAATTGTAAAAGAATCTTCTTTGCCTGTTAAAATGACTGCTTACACACCATGCTTTCGCAGAGAGGCAGGCAGTTTTGGTGCAGATGTGCGTGGTTTGAACAGGGTTCACCAGTTTGATAAAGTTGAAATTATTCAGTTGGTACATCCGCAAAACAGTTATGATACCCTGGAAGAAATGGTAAATCATGTTGAACGGTTATTGCAGTTCCTTGAACTACCTTACCGCATACTACGTTTATGTGGTGGCGATATGAGCTTCACTTCCGCAATTACTTATGATTTTGAAGTGTACAGTGCTGGCCAGAAGAAATGGCTGGAAGTCAGCTCTGTCAGTAATTTTGAAACATTTCAGACAAACCGCATGAAGATCAGGTACAGGGATGAAAATGGCAAAACGCAATTATTACATTCATTGAATGGATCTTCCCTTGCATTACCCCGTATTGTTGCGGCTTTGCTTGAAAATAACCAGGCTGCAGATGGGATACATTTACCAAAAGTATTACATAGTTATTTTGGGACGCCAATAATATCTGCAGATTAAAATCATATGTGAACTCTTATGCTTTACATAGCCTTTTTCTAGTTCAACTCTAATTCTTTTAGCCTGTTTTTTGCTTCTTCAATTTCAGGATTTAGCTGAAGTGTTTTCTTATAAAATATTTTGGCTTCTTCTTTTCTGTTCAAGGCCAAATAAATATTTGCCATTGATAAAACTATATAATCTCTTTCGGGAAAATCTATAACATTATTTTCAGCAATTATTCTTGCATCATCATATCTTTTTAAACTCAATAGTTTTTCTCCAAGGAAATACATTTGAAGCCAATCTATATAAAAATGGACTGTGTCACTTTTTATTTTCTTGTATGCTGCTACCGCTTTTTCTGCACCATTATCTGCTAAAATATTTTCCATTATTTTATGTACAGGTTCTTTTAAAACAACAGGTTTGTTATAAAGCACCTTTAATAAGTTCTTTGTAATTCCAAAAAAGTCTGTTGGTGCACTATTGCATAATATAACTACCATACTATTGGTTTCAGGAATTCGAATCATAAATGCTATAAAACCTTCTGTAGAACCTAAATGATAATTAGCTGTGATGCTATCTGTTATTGTATATTTAAAATTTTGATTAAACCACCCATAACCATACCGTGCAGGCCTGATGCCTGAACTGAACATTTCTTTTGTAAGCTCTTTATTAAGTAAAGTGTTGTTAGCAATTGCCATATGAAACTTAAACAGGTCTTCAACAGTACTGTAAATATCACCTGTGCCCATAGTATTAGATTGATCTCTAAAATCAGCACTAACATAATTCCCAAAACCGTAATCATACCCCGATGCTCTTTTTGATACTATTTGCGTATGTAAATAAGAGCCAGAATTTTTCATATTTATTTTACTGAAAATTTCTTCTTTCATAGCTTGTTCATAAGATTTTCCTGTTACTTTTTCAATGATGTATCCCAAAGTAAAATAACCCCAACTACTGTACATATAACGGGTACCTGGTAAAAAAGCAAGTGCAGAATCTTTATATATTTTTACATAATCTTCTCTGGTAAAATTTTGACGGCTAATTCTTGGAAAAAAATCCTTAATAATATCATAATTAGGTATTCCTGATGTATGACTTAGTAATTGCTTAATGGTAACTTTTGCAGCAGGTTTATTTTTAAACTCGGGTAAATAGTCTTCAAGCGTTTTATCTAAACTCACAAGCCCTTTTTGTACCAGTATTAGCATTAAAGTTGCGGTAATTGGTTTAGAAATAGAGCCAATCATAAATTTTGTATCACTCGTATTAGGGATGTTCCATTCTCTATTTGCTAAACCGAATGCATCTTTATAAATTATTTTTCCATTTTCTGCAACTAAAACTGAACCATCAAACATATTGTATTTGTGGTATGTTTTCATTATTTCCAATAGTTTCTCTTTTTTACTTTGGGCAAGCAAAATTTGTCCGAATAGGATACAAAGAAATAATAAAGAAATTTTTTTAAACAGCATAATCGCATATTTAATGTTATGTCTACGCCAGGGTTAAATACAAAAAATTATTTTATCTCAGCTTTTTGCAGTGCTTTGATCTTTTTATTCATCACCAAAAACCATAGTGGAGGAAGTAATGCCAGTATCATGCTGCCGGGATATCCTGTAGGTAACTGAGGGGCATCTTCATGGTGTTGTAGTATCTGGTATTTACGGCTGGCCAGGTAATGATGGTCGCTGTGGCGGCTGAGTTCAAAAAGCATGATTCTTCCCAAAGTATGATTGCTGTTCCAACTGTGCCAGGGCATGGTTCTTTCGTAATTTCCCTTTTCTGTTTGTTTTCTTTGCAACCCATAATGTTCTATGTAATTTACTGTTTCCAACAGAGCTATGCCTATTAATGCTGCTGTAATAAAGTACAGACAGATCAGCCAGCCAAAGAAAAAATAAATGAAAACAATTAATGCTATTTGAAAAATATGGGCCTGTATCATTTCATTATATAAACTGAAGGGATGAATATTTTTTTTTCGACAATCATTGTTAGCAATTTTCCATGCCGAGATATAGGATAAAATGATGGTTCGAAAATAAAATGTATAAACCGGTTCATTATAACGGGCCGAACTCGGATCTTCGGGTGTGGCTACATTTTTATGATGCCCTTTGTTGTGTTCTATAAAAAAGTGAATGTACAGGGATGTGGCCAGTAAAGCTTTTGCTAGTATTTGTTCAAAATTATTAATCCGGTGGCCAAGTTCATGTGCAACATTTATTCCAAAGGTTCCGCATAATAATCCCATGCTGAAAATCCTGCCGGTAATCTCCCACCAGGCCAATTCCGTTTGCCTCATGGATAATAAAAAGTAAACGAGGATTGCATATTGACAAAAAACAATAATGTAAAGCATATAATCGTACCACCTGTTTTTTCGGGCCAGTTCTTCTTCCGCTGCATCCATGTTGCTATCATCAGGCTTCATAAAGAGTTCGGTGATTGGTAATAATACCCAGGCATACATCATGGGCAACCAGGTAAACCATCCATTCAATGAAAAAGCAAGTATGGCCAACAGGTAAATGCTGATGGGCGAGAGATATTTAAATACTTTTATCTGCATGTTTTACGATAGTAATTTAGCTAAACAAATTTAGATAATAACCCTGTTATTTATTTTTTGTTTGCGATTAAACTAAAATTATTTGTAACCGTCTTATTTTAGCTAATTTTCACTTTAATTTATTATGATAATTTCCAATCGTTCCAAAAATCAACACTTGTTATGGAGGGCAGCCTTTGGCCCGATGGCAGAACAGGCAGCCTCACTTGATAGCATTTCACAACGAGAGTTATGGGAACTTTTACTTAAAACATCTTCAAAACAGGTTGTAAAGATTGAAGTTGCACAGACACCCGCAGCTGAATTTTATAAAGGAATTAAAGATATTTCTGATATGCAGAAAGCATTAGGTGACCCTGAGAAAAGAAAAAAATTGAGAGAACAATCAAGAGATGATCTGAAGAATCTTAATATAAGTTGGCTTAACGAGATGATTAACAGCGAAGCACAGTTACGTGAAAAGATGAGCTTATTCTGGCATGGCCATTTTGCCTGCCGTGTGATCAATATTTATTTTCAGCAAAATTTGCTTCATACCATACGTACCAATGCACTGGGCAATTTTGGAGAATTATTGAAAGCAATCAGCAAGTCGCCTTCCATGTTACAGTTTTTAAATAACCAGCAAAACAAAAAATCGCACCCCAATGAAAATTTTGCCCGGGAAGTGATGGAGTTATTTACCATGGGCCGTGGCAATTATACCGAGAACGATGTAAAAGAAGCAGCCAGGGCTTTCACTGGCTGGGGTTTTAATGTACAGGGTGAATTTGTTTTTAGAAAATTTCAGCATGATGATGGAAATAAAACATTTTTGGGCAAGACTGGCAATTTTACTGGCGATGATATCCTCAATATATTATTAGAAAAGCAGGAAACGGCTAATTATATCACAAAGAAAATATACAGGTATTTCGTAAATGAACAAATTAATGAAGATAAATTGCAATGGCTCAGTAAAAATTTTTATAATAACAACTATGATATAACAAAATTACTGCAGGATATTTTTACGGCTGATTGGTTTTATGATCAAAAGAATATCGGTAATAAAATTAAATCACCTGTTGAATTAATTGCAGGTATCCGTAGATTATTACCCCTTCAGTTAGACAATGATGAGTCGCAATTATTATTTCAAAAATTATTAGGGCAGGTATTATTCTATCCACCAAATGTTGCCGGCTGGGCGGGAGGCAAAAATTGGATTGACAGCAGCACCTTAATGCTTCGATTACAGATACCACAGGTTTTTACATCAAAGGAATCACTCAGCATCCAACCTAAAACAGATGACGATGTTAATATGGGGCAAATGATAGAAGAACAGGTTAGGATAAAAAGGAACAAAGCTTATGCGGACAGGGGCGGTACCGCAATCATAGACTGGCCAGTCGTTACAAAGATTTTTGAAAGCACTAAAAGAGAAGATCTGTTACAAAAAATAGCTGATACAGTTTTGCAGACAGGCAGCCGCATACCATCAAACATCATGGATAAGTTTGTAAATGCCGAAAGCAGGGAGAATTTTATCAGGAGTACGATTGTGAATTTAATGAGTACACCGGAATACCAGTTGTGTTGAGGTTAGCTGTTAGCTATAAGCTGTTAGCCGTTAGCAAATACAACAGATGGAAATTGACAGGATACATTTCTTTAGTTAAGGACTAAAAACAGTAAATGTTTTTTTGCTAATATCTAAAGGCTAACAGTATTCTTTTAAAAAA
>JANOPU010000220.1:0-17482 GCA_031422055.1 Ferruginibacter sp. | reverse complement strand
CATGCAACCAATGGCGATATGATCGATTACCTTATTCAGAAACATAAAGATGAAAGAAAGTTATCTCCGTTGTATCATTATTTATCTCAGCCGGAAGTAACCGAAGCTGAAGCAAGTGAGCGCTTTGTTGATATGTCGAATTATACAGGTTGCCCGGGTTATATTGTTCATCTTACCTGCGAAGGAGCACTGAATGCTGTTCGCAATGCAACAAAAAGAAATCAAAAAGTATTTGTTGAAACCTGTATTCAGTATTTAATACTGGATGCATCCTTATATGAAAAGAATTTTGAAGGTGCCAAGTGGGTGATGAGTCCGCCATTGAGAGAAAAGAAAGACCAGGAAACTTTATGGGCAGGTATCAACCAGGGGTTGGTAAATGTTGTTGCAACAGATCATTGTCCTTTTAAATGGGAGCAGAAATTAATGGGTAAAGATGATTTTTCAAAGATACCGAATGGACATCCTGCTATTGAAAACAGAATGGAATTATTATTCAGTGAAGGCGTAGCAAAAAATAAGATCACCCTAAATAAATATGTGGAAGTTGCCTGTACAAATCCTGCAAAGATATTTGGCATGTTTCCCCGCAAAGGAACCATTGCAATTGGCAGCGATGCAGATATTTTGATCTTTGATCCGAAAGAAAAACATACACTATCTGCAAAAACACATCACATGAATGTTGATTACAGTGGTTATGAAGGATGGGAAGTTACCGGGAAAGTAAAAACTGTTTTATTACGTGGACAAGTTGCGATCGATGATAATAAATGTTTATTGGAGAAAGGATATGGGAAGTTTATTAAAAGAAGTAAAGTATCACAGATAATATAAATTATTTTAAATGTTGAATGTTGAATTTTAAATTGTTTAGAATTCAGTTTCATTCAAAATTTAAAATTCAAAATTTAAAATAGTAATTAATGCCTAGAATTATAAAATCAGGTCTTATTCAAATGTCCCTTCCAAAGACCGAGGGTGAAGGAAGCATTCCAGAAATTGTGGAAGCTATGTTTCAAAAACATCTTCCATTAATTGATGAAGCAGGTAAAAAAGGTGTGCAGATACTTTGCCTGCAGGAAATATTTAATACTCCTTATTTCTGTCCCGGTCAGGATAAGAAATGGTATGCATCTGCTGAAACTGTTCCCGGTCCAACTACAGAACGACTTGCAGTTTATGCAAAAAAATACAGCATGGTAATCATTGTTCCTATTTATGAAAAAGAACAAGCGGGTGTTTTATACAACACAGCTGCAGTCATTGATGCCGATGGTACTTACCTTGGTAAATACAGGAAAAACCATATTCCGCATACGAGCGGTTTTTGGGAAAAATTTTTCTTCAAGCCCGGGAACCTCGGCTATCCTGTGTTTCAGACTAGGTATGCCAAAGTAGGTGTGTATATTTGTTACGATCGTCATTTTCCGGATGGAGCAAGATGCCTGGGATTGAATGGAGCAGAGATCGTGTACAATCCATCAGCAACGGTAGCAGGTTTGTCACAATATTTATGGAAGTTGGAACAACCTGCACATGCTGCAGCCAATGGTTATTTTATGGGATGCATAAACCGTGTTGGTGAAGAAAAACCATGGAACCTGGGTAAATTTTATGGGTCATCTTATTTTGTAGATCCACGTGGACAAATATTTGCGCAGGCATCAGAAGATAAAGATGAATTGTTGATAGCAGACTTTGACCTTGATATGATCGAGGAAGTAAGAAATACCTGGCAGTTCTTTCGCGACAGAAGGCCGGAAACCTATGGTAAACTAACTGAACTTTAATATTAAACTGCAGAGACACGAGAAACAAAAAATTATTAATTAAACTTAGCGACTTTGTGCCTTAGCGGTAAAATAAAATAATTATGCCAATAACCAGCAATCGATTAACAACAGAACAGTATCAACAAAATTTCAGCGACATCCATCCTCCTTTTGAAACAAAAGATGCAGCGCTGGTAGAAGCAACCCGGTGCCTGTTTTGTTATGATGCACCTTGTATGAAAAGTTGTCCTACCAGTATTGATGTTCCTAAATTCATCAAACAGATTACTACAGATAATATAAAAGGTTCAGCGCATACTATTTTTGTTTCAAATATTATGGGAGCAGGATGCAGCAAGGTATGCCCTGTTGAAAAATTATGCGAAGGTGCCTGTGTTTATAATTTAATGGAAGAAGAGCCCATTTCTATTGCCCGGTTGCAACGCTATTCAACGGAAAAAGCATTGGCCAATAACTGGCAATTATTTAAACGTAAAAAAAGTAATGGAAAGAAAGTGGCTATTGTTGGTGCAGGACCGGCAGGATTGAGTTGTGCACATGTATTGGCAAGAGAAGGTGTTGATGTTACCATTTATGAAAAAGAAAAAGAAGGCGGTGGATTAATGACTTATGGTATTGCTGCATATAAAGTAACACCGCAGTTTTGCAAAGAAGAAGTTGATTATATCTTATCTATCGGTGGAATTGAAATTAAATATAACCAGGAGATAGGAAAGGATATTAGTTTAATTGAGTTACAAAAAAAATATGATGCTGTTTACCTCGGATTTGGTGTAGGTCTTGCCCGGCAACTGGATATTCCCGGCGAAGAACTGGAAGGTGTTGTAGATGCAATCAGTTTTATTTATGATATACGTACCAACGGTTATAGTAAAGTACCGGTTGGAGATAAGGTTGCAGTGATCGGTATGGGCATGACTGCTATTGATGCTGCCACACAGGCAAAACGTTTGGGAGCAAAAGAAGTTACTATGTTGTATCGCAGAACAAAAGAAGAAATGCCTTGTACACAAGTTGAACTTGATATTGCCATGCTGGATGGTTGTGAAATAATCTGGCTTGCTGCACCAAAAGAAGCCATTGGCACGAACGGGAAAGTTAGTGCACTGAAAGCTGAAGTAATGAAGTTGGGAGATCCCGATGCAAGCGGAAGAAGGTCACCGGTGCCAACAGGCGAAGAATTTACCATGGATGTTGATATGATCATCAAAGCAGCGGGGCAAATGCCTTTTGGAAATTTAGTTGGTAATAGTAAACTTGAAAATAAAAACGGAAAGATCGTTTTGAAAGATAAAGCAACAACGAATATTATCGGTGTATTTGCGGGAGGTGATTGTGTGAATGGTGGTAAAGAGGTTGTTGATGCTGTACAGGCTGGTAAAGATGGGGCACTTGCTATTTTGAATTATATATTTTAAATTTTGAATTGGGTTATTTCGATTTAAAATGTTTATCATAATTAATTTGTCATGAAAACTGAGAACAAGATATTGGAAATGTCTTTTGACTTTTCTATAAGGATCATTGAGCTATATAAAATATTGGTTGAAAATAAGGAGTTTGTTATCGCAAAGCAGCTCTTGCGTTCTGGAACCAGTATCGGTGCTAATGTGGAAGAAGCAATGGCAGCACAGTCAAGAAGAGATTTTATTTCTAAAATGTCAATTGCATCAAAAGAAGCAAGGGAAACAAGGTATTGGCTAAAACTTCTTGATAAAAGTAGGTTGGTGGATATTGGATATACTATTTATCTGGACTCGGTTGAACATATCGTAAATGTATTAACTAAAATAGTAAAAACAACTTCCGAAACCAGCTCCGCCTAATTCAAAATTTATAATTTAAAATTTAAAATAATTATGGCTTCTTTAGAATCAAACTTTCTCGGCATCAAATCTCCCAACCCTTTCTGGCTGGCAAGTGCGCCGCCTACAGATAAAAAAATAAATGTGCTTCGTGCTTTTGAAGCTGGGTGGGGAGGCGTGGTATGGAAAACACTGGGCTCACAGGTAAAGAATGTTTCTTCAAGATATTCTGCTGTGAATTTTCATGGTGGTAAAATGATGGGTTTTAATAATATTGAACTCATCAGTGACAGGCCGCTGGATATAAATCTTAAAGAAATTGCTGAGTGCATTAAATTATTTCCCGACAGGGCCATGATCGTTTCTTTAATGGCAGATAATGACCGTAAAAGCTGGCAAGAACTTATCAAAAAAGGAGAGGATACCGGAGCTCATGGTTTTGAATTGAATTTTGGTTGTCCGCATGGCATGACTGAAAGAGGAATGGGTGCTGCGGTAGGACAAGATCCGGAAATTGCCAGGATGGTGGTTGAATGGGTGATGGAAGCAGCAACCATCCCTGTTATTACAAAACTCACACCCAATGTACATTCTCCGGTTCCAACCGGAAAGGCCTGTGTAGAAGCAGGTACCAATGCTTTGTCATTGATCAACACCATACAATCTGTAACAGGGATAGACCTCGATACACTGGTCCCTAATCCATATGTTGCAGGTAAGTCTGTTTTTGGCGGGTATTGCGGCCCGGCTGTAAAACCCATTGCTTTGAAAATGCTCACTACCATTAGCCAGGACCCAACAACCTGTAAAGTTCCCGTTTCAGGTATTGGCGGCGTAAGCACCTGGAAAGACGCAGTAGAATTTATGTTATTGGGAGCATCAAATGTGCAGGTATGTACAGCCGTTATGAATCATGGTTTCAGGATCGTGGAAGATATGTGTGAAGGCATGAATAACTGGATGGATGAAAAGGGATTTAAAACATTAAATGATTTTATTGGCAAGTCAGTTGATAAGATCACTCATTGGGAAGATCTGGATATCAACTATCATCATATAGCAAAGATCAACCAGGATAAATGTATTCACTGCGGGCTTTGTTTTATTGCCTGCGAGGATACATCCCATCAATCCATCAACCTTGAATATGGTAACCCTTACAATACTTATACTATCAAAGAAGAGGAATGTGTGGGTTGTAATTTATGCCAGCTTGTTTGCCCGGTAAATGATTGTATCACTATGGAAGAACACAGAGTGGCACCAGAATATATCAACTGGAAAGAATGGCAGGCTAAAGGAATGCCACTGAATGATCATTGATCTGTTTGAGAAATATTAAGTGAATAATAACTGAAACAATAAAATTATGATATTAGCTTTATATAGTTATACATAACATTACATCTTGATAAATTTCTTGGTAACCGTTCCGCTTGAATTGATTATTCTTACAAAGTACGTACCTGTAGCAAATTTATTCAGTGATTCCAGTTTTATGATGTTCTCACCTGAGTTTAGTATTTGTTCTTCATTGTAAATGATTCCCCCAACTGTATTCAATATTGTTATGATTGTTTTATCTATCGATGGTAAGTTCATTGTTATAAATAGTTTTTCAGCTACCGGATTTGGAGAAAGGTTCAAACTAAATGAACTGCTGCATTTTCTATTGATGGTAATGACCTGACTAAATGTATGACTTCCGTTAACCTCTGTGATTTTCAACCTGAAATAATGGACACTACCTGATCCTAATCGGCAATTGTATTGATAAGACGTTTCAGTAATACTATTTTTCCCTGGAACAGATCCTGTATTTGAAAAAGAAATTCCATCAGAACTATATTGTATTTCATAATTCAGGATGTTTTGTTCATTTGAAGTCTTCCATTTTAATAATGTTTTGCAATAATTATCTGAAGATCCTTCAAAGCTTAATATTTTTAACGGTATTACACCACCATTTGTTATAGTTCCGGATACATTTAATACCCAATTATTAGGATCAACCACTACACCATTTGGGGTTTTATTGTACTTGAATTTAAATGACTGGTTGTTAGAAGTAACATATGCTTTAACGGTAGTATCTCCCTGGGCTGAAGTGATCTTAAATTCATACAGTCCTTTGAAGAATGGTGTAATAGTAGGAGCACTTGTCGTTTGATTCACAATCAGTATAACACTGTCAGGGGTTTCTCTTATATAAGTAACATTGAAAGTAGGGTATCCTTCTCCGTAATACCATTGATTAAAAAAATCTGTGAAATTTTTTCCACTCGTATTTTCAGCAACGATTTTAAAATCATTTGTAGTAGCAGTAGAGCCTGTATATTGTAACTGGTAATTTTTTAATGTTTGAAAAAATAAATTATCATCCTGCATCTCAAAACGCAGGTTGTGAATGATGGCAGAACCTTTATTATAACTTAGCCTGCTGCTGAATATCCTGTTCTCATCAAATAAGGAAGCATCAGGTACATAAACACTTCCCGTTGCAGAACTTAGTACACTATTATGTACATTCTGCATGTAAGTTGTAGGATTTGTGGTTGAAAATAATGCTGGTAATTTTTCAACAGCCAGATATTCAGAATAACTGGCAAATCCTTCATTTAACCAAATATCGTTCCATGTTGCACAGGTTACATTATCACCCCACCACTGATGGCCAAGTTCATGAGCAATAAGGGTTGAGCCAAAACTATTCATAGTACTCATGGTCTGATGTTCCATACCACCACCAATAGACGCTTGAGCATGTCCATATTTTTCATTTTTAAAGGGGTACAAAGTAAATAGCTCGCTGAATTTTTCTAAAAAAGCCGGTGTCTTGTCCAGGTTAACTTTTATTGAAGCAAAATAAGTTGCATTGTTGGCAACATAATGCTGTATCAATATTGAGTCAGGAAACATCTCAGGAGGTTTTGCATAATTCAGATATTCCATATAATTGCCAACAGAAAAACTGGGCATGTAATAATTCATGGGATAGCCGCTTTTCCATTTGTATCGTAACCTTTCAAAAGGTAAATTTTCAATAGATATAAGTTTTCCGTTTGAGCCAGCTCTGTTTATTGCATCAGTTGTTATCCAGATATCAGCTGAATCAATTTTATCTCTTAATATTTGTTTTGCAGGAAACCATTCTCTTGCCTGATAACTTTCAGAAAGAGTGGCGGTATATGTTAGCCCGTTACTAGCAACAGTACCGGCAAAAACTGCTCCTGAACTGGCCGTGCCTTTGTAATAAAATAAAGCCCTTACTTCTGCTCCTATCGGTAAAGTGGATAATAGAGGAATAAAAACATGATCAGAACCACGCTGAAAGTTCATTTTGATTCCGTTAATAAAAACAGAATCAACGATCATATTGTTTCTTAATTCTGTTACAAAAGAATCCAGTGGCATCAATGCTTTCGCTACTGTTAAAGCGGTGCCGTTAATAAAACGGCTTCCGGATATAACCTCCAGGTCAAGTTTTAAATATTTTACATCATATTTATCCATAGAAGAATACTGATAATAGGAAACCTGTTCAGGCCTTGATGAAATGCTGGCATGGCTGCATTTTTCAAAACAGCCCACCGGTTCTTCATTTACTTGTGCAAAACAATTATTAAAAAAAACAAAACTCATTAATATCAATATATATATCCTCATTTGAAAAAATTATGGATGTCAAAGATATGAATTGCCCCTACTTTAAAGTCGGGGCAATTCATATCTTTATCAAAAATTCCGCATGTTGAAAATTAATGCAAAAAGGCTTCAACAACATTTTGAAGCTATGAGTCTGATTGGCAAAATAGGAGAAACAGGAACCTGCCGGCCCACAATGACTCAGCTGGAAAAGGAGAGCTTTGAATTATCCGCTTCCTGGATGATGGATGCAGGAATGATAACACATATTGATCATTTTGGAAATCTGATTGGAAGGCTGGAAGGAAAAAACCCTTCTTTACCTGTTTTAATGATGGGTTCACATTTAGATTCACAACCATATGGCGGAAGATTTGACGGTGTTGCTGGTGTATTGTGTGCAATTGAAGTAGTAAAAACAATTACAGAAAATAATATTATTCCTGAAAGAAGTATCGAGGTTGTTTCGTTTGCAGATGAAGAAGGCTGGCGATTTAATAAAGGATTATTTGGATCAAAAGGAATGCTTGGAAAACTGGAACCGGGGGATTTACATCGTACCGATAAGGATGGTATAACCAGAGAGCAGGCTTTGATCAGTTTTGGTTGTGATCCCGCAAAATTCAAAGAATCGGAATATGCACCCGGCAGCATTTTTTGTTTTCTTGAATTGCATATTGAACAAGGCCCTGTTCTGGATATTGCTAAAATGCCAATAGGAGTGGTATCAGGTATTTCTGGACCGTTATGGCTTACCGTTAAATTAAAAGGAATGGCTGGACATACAGGTTCGGTACCGATGCCACTACGTAAAGATGCTTTGTTGGGCGCTGCAGAAATTATTGTAGCTGTTAACGAGATAGCTACGCAGGTTTCCGGTAACCCAACGGTTGGATCGGTTGCTACGATCAATGTTTTTCCTGCAAGCAGAAATATCATTGCAGAAGAAGCAGTATTTACTGTTGACTTAAGGGATATAGATTTAGACAGGCGTAACCGTTATGAAAAACAATTAAGAGAACGTATAGATTCAATTACGGCAAAAAACAAGCTGACGTATGAGATTGCTGAAGATACAAACAATGAACCGAGATATTGTGCTGATTGGATAAAGGAGATCATCCACAATGAATGTAAAGCCCTCGGGCTTGAGGCACCTGAATTAATGAGTGGACCCTTTCATGATGCACTTGCTTTGTCTTATGCATGTGATTACGGAATGATATTCGTCAGATGTAAAGATGGAATAAGCCACAATCCATTGGAATATGCATCTTATGAAGATTTGTCACTTGGTGCAGAAGTATTGTATGGAACCGTCCTTAAAATATTACGAACTTAATAGTTCATTATTGTATGCAGAAAATTGCCGGATTTCGTTCTTTACCAATCAATTGTTGTTCTAAACTTTGTAGTAAGTTTATTGTATTTCTTAGTTCAACTCTGTCCCAAAGATTTAAGTAAGAAAAACTTTCCATTTTCTTAATCTTTTTTTTCAGTTGGACAATTTTTATTCTTTGAATAAAAGTTGTCAGCATGGCATTTATGCTATTTGGCATTTGGATGGATATTGGTTACTTATTTAACGTCTCAGTAAACAGAAAATTGTTTTGAAATAAATCTTTTACACTAAATAGAACTTAAAACATTGAAATACAGTCTTTTGTGATTTTTATTTTTACACAAGAATTGATAGTATTTAAAGGAAATCAGTTAAACATATGATTAAGTATTTCATTAGGTTTCTGAACAGGAAAGCAATAAATCTAATTGTATTCAATATTCAATTTTTCAAAAAAATCTTTTTCATTTATTTCTTTTACACAACCTGATTCAAGCCCATCAAGATCCAGTTGCTCAATTGAAATTCTGATCAATCTTTTGCATCGGTGATTAACAGCAGCCATCATTTTTCTAACCTGCCGGAATTTTCCTTCAGTTAATGTAATGAGCAACCAGGTATGCTTTCCATGTGCTTCATTTGTAAATGCAGTACGATATAATTTTTCAGGTTCTTCAATAACCTCAACATTACATGGAGGAGTAATATAAAATTCATCCGATTTAATACGTATGGATACCCCGGTTCTTAATTTTTGCAGATTATCCGTGCTTAAAATATTATTGATCTGAACCAGGTAAACTCTTTTGTGTGGATTATCCCCCAGAAATAATAACCTGGTTACCTTTTTATTTGTTGTTAATAATAACAGGCCTTCTGAATTATTATCCAATCTTCCGATAGCGTGAGTTCCTTCCGGAAAATCAAAATCAAGATCACCAAGTAACCCTACTTTATCAGAGCTGATAAACTGAGATACCATGTTATATGGTTTATTAATAATAAAATAACGATCGATATGTTTCACTAGAGAATTGTAAGTTTTGTGTTGCAATTTCGTTCAAATTTGGGAAGATTATCGCCTGTTTCGTTGTAGCTTTACCAACTTCTGAAATAGGAAGCAAGCATGCGTATAAAAAAATACTTTTTCATATTACTTTTTCTTTTGTTGAATACCTTTTTTCAACAATGCGTATATGCACAATGTACTACTCCGATCAATACTTTTCCTTATAATGAAGGGTTTGAAAATAGTGATGGCAACTGGATCAGCGGTGGTACTTTATCAGACTGGGCCTGGGGGCAGCCGGTAAAGCCGGTTATCAATGTAGCAGGCGGCGGATCAAAATGCTGGGTTATAGGCGGCTTATCCGGTTCTTCATACAACGGTGGTGAAAAATCCTGGCTTCAAAGCCCCTGCTTTAATATTTCTTCATTAATAAATCCTCAAATATCCTTTAAAGTATTTTGGGAAATGGAACGTCGGTTTGATGGTGCAGCTTTTGAATATTCAACTGATAATGGGATTTCCTGGAACCTGGTAGGATCAATAAATTCTAATAGTAATTGCAGTGGACAAAACTGGTTTAATTTTGATCCGATCAATTTCCTGGGAAGTGCGGGATGGTCTGGAAATATTCAAGCTACATCGGGATCATGCCAGGGAACCGGTGGAAGCGGTGGTTGGCTAACAGCAAAGCATAGCCTCTCGGTGATCAGCGGCAGTAATGCAGTTGTTTTCAGGTTTACTTTTGCAGCAGGGATTACCTGTAATAATTTTGATGGGTTTGCCATTGATGATGTTCAGATCGGGGAAGCGACTCCAAACAGTGCTGATTTTACTTATACTTGCGGTACAAATAGCACAATAGCTTTCAGTAGTAATATTGTAGGATGTAAAACAACTGTAGCCTGGGATTTTGGAGATATTGCATCCGGGATTAATAACAATTCTTCATTGGATAATCCTTTACATGCTTTTTCTTCACCTGGAATTTATACAATAACACTCACAACAAATTTTGTATCAGGCCCTTCATTGATAACTGCAAAAAATATTACTGTAATTGTATTGACATCTGCCATTACAAATGCAATTAAATGCAATGCTGATCAAACGGGTGGAATTTCAGTAATGGTGAATCCGGCAGGTATTTACAATTATAACTGGGATACAAATCCTGCCCAGGTTACTCCTTCAGTCAATAACCTTCCGGCCGGAACATATACGATCTCGGTAACAGCTAACAATACTTGCAGTGCTTCTTTACCTGTTATTTTAACGCAACCGGAAAAATTAAATTTAGTTACAAATGTATCCGATGCAAAATGCGGAGGTAATAACGGTTCTATTGCTACTAACGTTTCCGGAGGAACGATTCCATATATATACGACTGGTCAAATAGTGCATCAACTGCATCTATAAATAACATTCCTCCCGGTTTATATTCATTGTTGTTAACGGATGTAAAGGGTTGTAGTATTAATGTAAATAATTTACAGGTTAATGCAGTTGATGATCCGATAAATGTTTTTTTAGGAAAAGATACAAGTATTTGCCGTGGCGAAAGCCTGATTTTAAACCCGGGAAATTTTGTTTCTTATAAATGGCAGGATAACTCAACAGCATCAACTTATCTGGTTACTGCTACTGGCGATTATTCGGTATTTGTAACAGATATTTTTGGATGCAGCGGTTTTGGTAGTATAAAAGTTACTGTTGATTGTTCTGAAATATATTTTCCATCAGGATTTACACCTAATAGCGATGGTAATAACGATGGGTTTGGCCCTTTGCCTTATGAAAGCTTGTCATTGTTGAGAGATTATAAATTGACAGTCTATGGCCGTTGGGGCGAAGTGATGTTTACCTCAACAGATCCTTTTAAAAAATGGGATGGTACTTTTAAAGGAAAAGCCCTTCCAACACAGGTATTTATTTGGACGGCTACGTATACTCAGAACAATTTATTAGTAGATTTTCAGAAAGGTACTATCAGTTTAATTCGATAGTTAATAGATATTAATTCATACTTATTTTTTCTTAAAATTACCTTATACCATCTAAAATTTGCACATAGCCCTTTGGACTACCTAGTAAATCAAGATGGCATTATAAAATATTCAATCGCATCCAATCTTCCTGTGATGAAGCAGTTTGTTCAAGAGTTACCTGTGCTTCAATTTTTTTCTGCCCGCTGATAATAGATTTACTGACCATGGAATGTTCAATTACTTCATTTTCTTTCATGCCCATCATTTTCATCAACGGAATAAGCTTCTCACTCCCAAAATGTTTAAACAATGGCTCATCCATAGCGCTGTAAACCAATATATTTTTTATTTTCCACGGTGCAACAAAATTCTCTTCTTTACTGTTCAATGGATAATGTTCTACAAATACCGCAGTTTTTGATATCAGTTGCGAATTACTTAATTGCCTTGCTTCAGTGATCCTGCTTTCATTCATACCATTTGCAGAAAAATAATGTTTAAACTGTTTTGCAGTATCAGTGAACCAGGCAATGAATATAGTATCATCCTTCTCTTTTGCAAGTGCTGCACAAGCTTTCATTTTAGCTTCTGTGGTCATATAAGCCCTGTCTTTGAACAAGAGGTTATTATTTTCCGTTTCTTTTTTTCCAAATAAGCTTGAGAACATAATTACAAATTTTATCTTCTACAAAAGTATTGATCCATCTTCAAATGATAATAATATGATTTTGAAACAGGCTTTTGTTTTGTTTGTATCTTTACAGCAAGGGACTTAAAATGGCTACAAAAAAGAAAAAAATTATCATTTCAGATAAAAGACAGGAATATATAGAAGTGTTTGGTGCAAGGGAGCACAACCTCAAAAACATTGATATTCAAATTCCAAAGAATAAGCTGGTTGTATTTACAGGTGTTAGCGGAAGTGGAAAATCTTCACTGGCATTTGATACTATTTACAATGAAGGACAGCGAAGGTATATGGAAAGTTTTTCTGCATATGCCAGGCAATTTGTAGGAGATATGGAACGTCCGGATGTAGATAAAATAACCGGACTTTCCCCTGTGATCTCCATTGAGCAAAAGACCACCAATAAAAACCCACGCAGTACCGTTGGTACCATCACAGAGATATATGATTTTCTTCGTTTACTATATGCTCGTGTTGGTGAAGCATATAGTTATAACACGGGTAAAAAAATGGTCAAGTTTAGTGAAGAAGAAATTGTCATTTCCGTTTTTAAGAAATTTACAAACAAAAAAATAAGTTTACTTGCTCCGTTGGTTCGCGGACGAAAAGGTCATTACCGGGAACTCTTTGAAGACATCAGAAAAAAAGGATTTTTAAAGGTACGTGTTGATGGTCAGGTGATGGATATTCTTCCACGTATGCAGGTTGACCGCTATAAAATTCATGATATTGAAGTGGTAGTTGACCGGATGCAGGTTACAAATGATATGAAGGTAAGATTAAGCCAGAGTGTACAAAAAACGCTACAATTTGGAAAAGATCTTTTATTCCTTCTTATTAATGACGACGATAAAATTGTTCAGTATAGCAAGCAACTGATGTGTATTGATACCGGTATCAGTTATGAAGAGCCATCCCCCAATGCTTTCTCATTTAATTCTCCTTATGGTGCATGCCCCGGCTGTAAAGGCCTGGGAAATGTTTACCAGGTGAATCTGGAAACTATTATACCCGATATGAATTTGTCTGTAAAAGATGGAGCGATCGTTCCACTTGGCGAGGAACGTGAGGCGCATGTTTTTAAGCAGGTACAGCAAATTTCAAAAAAATATAAAATAAATTTAGAAAAACCTTTAAAGGATCTGCCGCAGAAATCATTGAATGTTTTGCTTTATGGAAAAGAAGTAACAGATGATGGAATAAATGAAACTGTAGATATGGATCTTCAGCAGTCTGACAGCACTTTTTACGAAACTGAATATGAAGGGGTAGTAAACATGGTAAAGCGTTGGTTTTCGGCTACTAATACCAGTGAGTCTGTCAGAGACTGGGCAGAAAAATTTATGCAACTCAAAACCTGTAACACCTGCAATGGCACCAGGTTAAGAAAAGAAAGTCTTTGGTTTCGTATCGATGAAAAAAATATAGCTGACCTCAGTGCAATGGATCTTGATATACTGGCACGATGGTTTACGGGCCTTGAAAAAAGGATGAATGATAAACAAAACATTATTGCCAAAGATGTTTTAAAGGAAATTCGGGAAAGGCTGCAGTTTTTATTAGATGTGGGGTTGACTTACCTTACTTTGTATCGTCCATCTAAAAGCCTTAGTGGTGGTGAGTATCAACGAATCAGGCTTGCTACACAAATCGGATCACAACTACAGGGGATCACCTATATACTTGATGAGCCAAGCATTGGATTACATCAGCGGGATAATCAAAGACTGATCATTGCATTGCAGAATCTAAGGGATATTGGTAACAGCATATTAGTGGTTGAGCACGATAAGGACATTATGTTGGCAGCAGATCACCTGGTAGATATAGGACCCAAAGCTGGAACTCACGGAGGAAGGATCGTAACAGAAGGCACACCGGCAGAAGTACTGAAATCAAATTCTGAAACTGCACAATACCTCAATGGTAAAAAAAGAATTGCAGTTCCAAAAGAAAGAAGAAAAGGAAATGGGAATTTTATTGAACTGAAAGGGGCGAAAGGGAATAATTTAAAAGATATATCTGTAAAATTTCCGTTAGGAAAATTAATAATGGTAACAGGTGTAAGTGGCAGTGGAAAATCTACTTTGATCAATGAAACATTGTATCCTTTAATGAGCAGGTTTTGTTATAACTCGAAAACGGAAGCACTGCCTTACAAATCTATCAAGGGACTGGAACATATTGACAAGGTTATTGAGATAGATCAAAGTCCGATCGGGAGAACGCCCCGCAGTAATCCTGCAACTTACTGTGGATTTTTTACGGATGTCCGTACTTTATTTGCTTCTGTACCAGAATCAAAGATAAGAGGGTATGCTGCAGGGCGTTTTTCATTTAATGTAAAAAGTGGCCGTTGCGATGTTTGTGAAGGAGGAGGTATGCGGGTAATTGAAATGAATTTTTTACCGGATGTATATGTTCATTGTGAAAAGTGTAATGGAAAAAGATACAACAGGGAAACACTCGAAATACGCTATAAAGGTAAATCGATCAGTGATGTACTGGATATGACTGTTGATGATGCAGTTGAATTTTTTAATGCGGTACCGTATATCTATCGCAAAATAAAAGTATTGCAGGAAGTAGGCCTGGGATATATTACCCTTGGTCAAAGCGCTGTAACCCTGAGTGGGGGAGAAGCACAACGGGTAAAGCTTTCAACGGAACTGGGTAAACGCGATACAGGAAAAACATTTTATATCCTGGATGAACCAACAACCGGACTTCACTTTCAGGACATTCAGCATTTACTGGATGTATTGAATAAGTTGGTTGACAGGGGCAACACAGTAATGGTAATTGAACATAACCTGGATATGATAAAAGTAGGAGACCATATTATTGATATAGGGCCCGAAGGCGGTGGTGCAGGTGGAAATATCTTATATGAAGGAACACCTGAGGCAATGGTAAATGTAAAGGAAAGTTTTACTGCTAAATATTTGAAACACGAATTGTAATTGTCTAGTAACACTAATTTGAAACACGAATTACACGAATTATCCAGTATCCAGTATCTATAATAGAACTACATCCTGACCATGTTAAATAAAAAACCCATGCCTTGTATAACATGGGTTTTCAAATAATGGCAAAGCATAATAACGAAGCTAAATGATGTTGTTTTGGGGGTCACAATGTATAAGAATATACTTAGTTTTCAATCGTTTCCTTCTGTTACATACCTTGCTTTATTTTCTATCAATCATACATTTATTCATTTTATTTATTCGTTGTTTTTAAAATAAGGCAAAGCATAATAACGAAGTCAGTCTTGTGGTTTCAGGGGTAATCATCATACAAGAATGTACGTTGTCTCCCGGGGGTTACCTTCTGTTGTATACTTTGCACTTACTTTTTATCAATAATAATTTATTTAGATTATTTGCTGCTGTTTATGTGATCTTTTGTATCTGATTTGAACGGGCTATTAATAAATATTTTCTTTTCTTGTGTATATGAAAAGGATGATGAATTTATTTCGTAATTCATTTTCTCTGCTTTCAATTTTGTATAAATGACTATCAATAATAGGCACACTAATAGTGCTATTGGTTTGTTTGTTGGAGGAAATAAATTGAAACAAATTTTCATGTTTCTTTATTTTATTTATTAATATACGATCGGGCATCTCCTTTGCCTTCTGGAACGTTTGTCTTCATCACTTCCGAGTTCACCTAGTCGAATACCTAATTTTAGTACAAATGAAAAATAAGCATCCATGTTTTTTGAATTACCCCTTTGAGTTCCAGGTTCATAACGGTTTACTCCGGGTGTAACAATGCCAACTGTTTTATCATGGACTCTTCTGGCAATGGCAGCTTCCTGTGGGGATAAATGAACATCAAAAAGGTCAGGGTCTATATAAGTAGTACTTACATCATCAATATAATCAGTAAAAGTTTTCCTGTAAAGCAATTCAGGGCTGAGTGTTACCCTTTCACTGATCTTTACTTTTACACCAAGTCCCATTGGTATATTCATTTGTGTAAGCGAATAGGGTTTCTTTTCAGGATATTCTGCAAACCCCTGCCCTTCGGTACTCAACGGATGTAGTTTATGCCATGTTTTAGTTCCATCTACTTCTGTAATAGAACCTTGCGGATCAAAATGAAATATCCCCACGCCAATAAATCCATAAGGTTTAAAACGGGGATCATAATCTTCATATCTGTTAAAAATCAGTGTTGGAAAAAGTTCAATAGCGCCATATGCTTCCCATACATCACTTTTAAAATCAAGGTTTCGTTGTTTTCTCCATAATTCATTTACGCCATCTGTATTAATAATATTATCTCTTCCCTGCACATAAGTGTATTGGGCGGCAACCCTTATACCTAACCAGTCGGTAGGGTAAGCAGTAATAAAAACGCCTTTCATCATCTTAGTTAGTTCCAGATTCAAATCTTTGATGAAATGTGTTCCATGGCCGGCATTGCCACCCAGATCGCCAAGAAAAAAAGTTGGGCCGAAATTTAATCCTGCTTCCCATTTGATCTTGCCGGTATTAAATCCCACATGTTGGGAATAGATATTTGTAAGCAGGGCAAGATTAAAGATAAACAACAAAATTGTTTTGCAAACAACCTTGCGTAAAGTTGATTTCATCAGGAACAGTTTAATTTTTCTACAGAATATTGGATACTGTGTATGCAAATAGCTTGCTATACGCTTAAAAAACGTTCTCTTCGATGAAATATTGTATGGGAATCGCTTATTTTACGAATGTCATTTCTATATGGGGAATGCCATCTTCCATATATTGTGGACCTGATATTTTAAATCCAAGTGATGTGTAAAAAGCCAACAGGTATAATTGGGCTCCGATCTTTATTTCTGAAACATCAAACTGGTTTAAAGTTATTTCTATCGCTTGTAGCATTAAATTCCTTCCGGCCCCTGTTCTTCGATAAGTAGGATTTGTGACAACACGCCCGATACTGGCTACTTCAAATGCTGATCCCGGGGGTAATATTCTGGCATAAGCCACCAGATCATTCCCAATCCAACCGCTTAAATGAAATGAAAGTTGGTCTATATCATCGGTATCACGATAAACACAGTTTTGTTCCACAACAAATACCTCGTTGCGTAATTTTAAAATGGCATACAATTCCTGTGGAGTAAGTTCATTAAAATTTTTATATATCCAATTCATTTTAGTCATCATATAGATAAATTTTTAAACATTATTCATTTTATGTTCCA
>JANOPU010000219.1:0-2617 GCA_031422055.1 Ferruginibacter sp. | reverse complement strand
ACAATCACAAAGCACGGAAGAAAATTGTATCATGATTTGTGAAAAATGCCTGGCCCAGATCGATAAGAAAGCAGAGCCCGACGTCAGTCACTGGAATTGTTTAACCGAAAGTATGTGGAGTGAAGTGCCGGGTATACAGGTTCTTTCCTGGCGGATGCTGAACCGTTTCAGAAATGAAAGCTGGGCCAATGAAAACCTGGATATGATGTATCTCGATGATGAAAGATTGGCTTGGGCGAAAGCAACTGGTGATCATGAAAATGATTCATCAGTTGATCTTCACAAAGATTGTAACGGTAATCTGTTGCAAACAGGCGATACAGTTGTTTTAATCAAGTCATTGGATGTAAAAGGATCAAGCCTGAATGCCAAATTGGGAACCATTGTAAAAAATATTCATTTGGTAAAAGATAATACCGAACAGATCGAAGGGAAAATTGAAGGGCAGATGATTGTTATCCTGACAAAGTATGTAAGGAAGCAATTGAGTTATTGAGTATGCTTTTTTATGAACTTGTCAATTTCATCCACAATCCTGGAGAAATAAAAGTAAGATGTTGTATGTGCGCATTGCATATCAAAACGCTCGGGTTTGTCATAAACTTCCCAAAGGATCTCCTGGAATTTTAATGGGATCACCTGGTCGTATAAACTAATGAATTGCAGGATATGTTTTGCTTTGCAGTGATGTCCCAAATAAACCTGATCAGCAATAGCCCATACTTTGTTCAGATCAAATTCATCCAATCCTTTCTTAATGATATCCTTCTTCACCATTTTTGTAAGTTTCCCATCCCATGTTATACTACCCACTGTTGCCCCTGTTATGATGGGGAAATAAAAATCAATCTCTTTAATATTTAAGGTAAGCCCTGACTGAAGTCCGCCACTACTCATGCCTATCATTCCGATGTATTTATACCTGGGTTTAAAGTAATCGATCAAAAACTGGATTTCGGAAACAAATTGCCGGAAGTTTGCGATGGTTAGAAATAAGTTATCACTTATAAATAATTCGCCTGAATAAAAACCTTTTGGAGTTCTTGCCTGATGAAATGGTTTGGTAAATAAACAGGTGTCGATACCTTTTGCCAATAATTTTTTAGAGAATCCGATTTCGGCATTTAGGTCCGGACGTGCCCAGCCGGGGGCAAAAAGCATGATGGTATCTGATTGAGTATCTTTTGAAAATAAGTCAAAATAAGCCATATTATTTTCTACCCAATCCGATTTAAATGGCGACGGATAAGCATACCTTGAATAAAAATCTTTTTCAACAGTAAATAATTTTTTAATTTCAGTCCAATTAGGCCTTTTCCCTTCTGTATAAAACAAATGAGGTTTATTAAAGTACTGGCTGGAGTAATCAAAAAACTCCTGAGCGGAATACACTGCATTATCAAAAAGGTCATTTTCAAGTACTAATGAACATGGTTTTGGTTTTGTACGATGCCTGTGCAGATTATCAATCAAAAGAGAAGCATACTTATAGAAATAATTCATTGACCAATATTATATTGAATGAAATTACAATGACTTTTTCAATCAAAGTTGATGTATGAAATTTATTTTATTTTCAACAATGTCCCGTGATTAGGACATTGTTGAAAAAAGTTTTATGAAAAATTATTTTGTAATTTATAATACGCCGCTTGAATGCTATTTCTTTTTAAGATACCACCCCAGCCACAACCCGCAAAGACCCCAGCTTACCATAGCATCTGTAAAATGTGCCATGATATCAAACCATTTGTACCAGATATTTCCAGAATATGCCGTATTGAAGAAAACAATAAAACCCATCATAATACTTGCTGTAAAAATAGTACTAAAGCCGGCCATATTCATTTTACTCAATATCCAGCAGAAAAGCCAGATCATAATAATATCAACCACAAGGCCTCGTGCCATATTTTTCATCATAGCAGAAGCATTTAAGTGATTGGATTTATGATATTGAATGCTTGCCCAGGGTTTACCGTCAGCATCCTTCATTATTTTTTCCATTTCTTCATTGGTTCCGTTTTCTGGATAACCAGGAAGGATATATCCTCCTTCTTTAGGCAGATTTGTTTCCAATGTTGCTAATATAGCGGTTTCGTTTGCTGTATAGCTGTAGGCAGCCTTATGTAAATTCAAAACTCCCCAGGAGAGGAACTGCCATAAAAAAATAATGATGCCGCCAACTACGGCTGCAATGATCGTTTTTTTCATATTTGTTTTTTTTGGTTCGTTCAATATAATGACTTTTCCTGGTAAATGCAAGATTTAGTTAATTTTCATTCAAGATTTTTTTATGAGGGGTTATTATTTCGAAGAATTTGTTGTGAATGATGCCTGGTCGTGTTTAAATAAGATCCATTTAGGAAAAAGTATCCGTAGTTAAAATCACCTGTAGAAGGCATAAAGTTACAGTTAAAGGCTCAGCAATAAATCTTAAAAAAAAAGGGATCAACAAATCGTTGACCCCTTTGCTTATGTTGTTATTTATCTATTTATGATTAAATAGATAGAAAATACCTACTTGAAGATTTCTATTATAAGAATTAAGGTTAGAGTTATCGTTTACGTCAACCAGGCCAAGGTTAAATCTTGTATCAATACCAAAACCTGATTT
>JANOPU010000218.1:0-1809 GCA_031422055.1 Ferruginibacter sp. | reverse complement strand
AACTATTGAAGAAAACATTAGTCGGTTTTTATTTTTTGTTTTTTTTATACACCCTCCCACATTGTGGCAGGCTAATTTTGTTTTAAAATACTATTAAAAAAATTTCTACATGAGAAAATTTTACTCCCCAACTTTAAAATTAAATATTTTTTTAGTGCCGGTTTTCTTTTTGTTATCTCTTACAAAAGTAAATGCACAGATCGATATTAGTATTGGTACTGGAACAGCAGGAAATGGTACAACAGATTATCCATGCCCATTGCAGGATTTCTATGAAGGAAGCCGTATGCAATATTTGTATCGTGCATCTGAATTACAAGCTGCGGGTATGGGTCCGGGTAATATTAATTCGATTAAATATAATGTAGTTGGTGTAGGTGCAACAGGCAGTATCGAACTATATACTGTAAAGATTGGAAGCACCACTGCAAATACTTTAAGTGCAACAACCTGGGAACCTGTTACAATAACAGTATTTGGCCCGATCAACTATCAGCCTATATTTGGGACAAACACTTTTACTTTCATAACACCTTATTTCTGGAATGGAACTGATAATATTGTTATTGAAGTTTGTGGGGGAGATCCCAGTAATACCGGAGGCGCAAATCAATGGACAGAAAACCCTGTTGTTACTTGGACTACAGGATTATCTTTTAATGGATCACATACATACCGGGCAGATGACCTGGGTAATTTATGCGCAACTGCTACAACTACAAATAGTGGTTTACAAACCAACCGACCTAATATTACCATGAACTGGTCCCCGGCATCTGCATGTTCCGGAACACCCAATGCAGGAACTGCCAGTTCAAGCTCAGCGAATGTTTGTTTGGGCATACCGTTTACACTTACATCTACAGGTGTTACTGTCGCATCCGGCTTAACGTACCAATGGCAATCATCACCCAATAACATTACTTTCACAAATATTGCAGGAGCAACAGCTCCATCATTAATTACCACTCAATCTGTTACAACTTATTATCAATTGGTAGTAACCTGCACAGGAACACCAGGGGGAACGGCAAATTCAACCTCGGTTCTGGTATCCAGCCCAGCTTTGGTTCAAGGAACTTTCACAATTAATTCTGCTTTACCAACCGGAGGTACAAACTTCCAAACTTTTAATGCTGCATACGATTATATCAAATGCGGTATTAGTGCATCAGTGATTTTTAATGTAGATCCTGCCAGCGGGCCATATAACGAACAATTGATCATGACAGCGGTTCCGGGAGCTTCTGCTACCAGCACGGTAACATTTAACGGAAACGGCAGAACGATTTCATTCTTATCGTCTAATACAAATGAAAGAGCAGTTATAAAACTGAACGGGGCGGATCATATTAAATTTGATAACCTTGTTATAACTGCACTTGGTACCACAACTGCACAATTTGGTTTTGGTGTCCAGTTATTAAATAATGCAGATAGTAACAGCGTTACCAATAGCATCATCAATATTAATACCAGTTCTACATCTGCTAACTATGCTGGTATAGTTGTGGCAGCTACAGCGGTTTCAGCTATAGGAACGGGTAACACACTTAGCGATGGCAATATTTTCACAGGGAATACCATTACAGGAGGTTTTTATGGTATTACCTGTGTGGGAAGTACAACTGCAGCAAACAGGGATAATCTTATATCAAAAAACACTATCAATGACTTTTACTCTATAGGGATCTACATACTTGGAAATTTTAATACACTTATAGATTCAAATATTATTCAACGCCCAAGCAGAACAACGGTTACAGCATGTAACGGTATTAATATGACCAGCCTGAACGTTGCTGTTAA
>JANOPU010000217.1:0-11724 GCA_031422055.1 Ferruginibacter sp. | reverse complement strand
TTTAAAAAATATGTTTGAATAATCTTATAAATGCAGGGATTACTAAGTATTATTTCTTTCGTAATTGTACCTCCATTTTATTACGAATCAACCATTTATATCCAATACTTAATAATATTTGAATTTATTTTTTGCTCTACAAAATATTTATACTTTGCTTCCGTTGTCATAAAGGAATATCCATCCAATCCATGTAGTTTTTTAATCATCTAAATCCAATTAGTATGAAAAAACATTTACATGATGTATTGGTTATAGTTATCGTCTTTTTCTTTCCTTTTAATCAAGATGTTTCGGCGCTGAGAACGAATCGTGTTGATGTTGGGGGAACCATTTGGGCTGATATGATCGGTCCGGGTACATCCGGAGTGGGAGCACCTGTTTTGGTAAACGGGCAATACGAATTTGTAACAAACCTTCCTCCATTTCTTGCTTACCCGGCCGACAGTGGAACTTATTACAGGGTAATTGTTGCTACAACTGCGGCTAACCTTACAGGTAATTGTGCACACAATGACGGATCATCTACTATGATCAAAGTAATAAATTGCGGACTCATCTTACAAACAAATTTCAGTCAGTTCACCGGGCAATTGACAAATAAAATAACATTCCTCAGCTGGTCAGTAGTTGCAGAACAAAATATCAATAAATATGAAATTGAAAAAAGTACCGATGCTGTAAATTATAGTACGGTCGACTCAGTTAATGCGAAAAATATAAATGAGGTTTCCTATAACTTTTCAGATCCTGAAATAATAACCGGCAATACCTATTACCGGATAAAAATGGTCAACAATGATGGTTTATTTAAATATAGCGAAACTGTACTACTAAGCCCAAACCTGGTATTCGAAGTAAAACCATTAAAAAATCCTTTCAGGAATAATATTACAACTGAAGTAGTCACGCCCCTGGATGGCTATTTGAATTTGTCATTATTCAATAATAAAGGTCAGTTAATAAAGAAAACAGAAGAAATAGCCAGAAAAGGAATCAATAATATCAAAATAGAAAATATAAATGCACCGGATGGTATCTATTTTCTATTTGTCAATTTTAAAAACGAAACAATAAAAACAAAACTGGTAAAAGTAAATTGATCTTGTAATACCATCTTGATTTAACCCGGATTTTGCAGTTGAAATAGTAATGAGAGGAAAAAAGGCAATAAAGACGGGTATTTGGGCAGATTTTTTGGGCGAAATCATAGTAAACTATGGAGAGATCAAAAAATCAAGCAAATGCCTGTGTTTGAAGCATTTTTTTCTCGCAATAGATTTCAACTGCAAAATTGGGGTTTAACATGTAATCCAAAGGACTACGCTTAAATCAAGATGGTATTATGCCGATAGGAAACAACATTGGACTAAATATTATTATAATCGGTTTAACACATAGGGCAGCTTTCTTTTGAGCTGAAAAAAACCCCCGATTCTTCGGGGGTTTTACTATTTATATTTTATAAATTATTAAAATATCTGTTGACGGGTAGTTTCATATACCTCTGTTGTTGTAACCGGAACATCATTAATTTTATCATAGATAAGCCCTTTCCCTTTTGCATACCATACTTCTTCTACCGCATAAATTACATTCCCAGCACCTGCGTTATAATTATACGTGTACGTTACTTTGATAATATTTGTATAGGAATTTCCCTGGATCGTTGCTGTAGCACCCTTTTCTATTATTTTGGCAATGATCAAACCGGTTGCTGCAGTACCGTTAATTGTATTATTTCCAAGATTTATATTCCAGGTTGAATTTGTTGCTAAGCTGGAATCTAACAACAGTCCATCTGCGTTAAACGGACCGTCAAAGCCATAGCTGTCATCATAAAGCTGGTAATACATTCCACCATTTTTACGGTGAAAAAATGAATCAGATGGTGTTCCAAGATCTTTTAATTCAAAAATCTTATAAGTAAGTGTATTTATTACTTTGGTATTGGGACTAACCTGGATATAAGAGGTATCGGTTGCTGATCCGCCGATCAGTTTGTCGGACCAATTACTATAAGCCGTTTCAGGAATATAATCCTGGTTTGCAGGAGGAGGAACCGCAACAACAGTTATTGAAAATGTACAGGTTGAAATTCCCGCAGTTGCGGTAAAATTAAATGGTCCGGCAGCCGTTGGTATCCCATTACCTGACAGTGTAATTGTTTGTACGCCGGTTGTTGTAAAATTACCGGTTGCGCTAAATGAAAAGCCATTCATTGCATTAGAAGTAACTGAATAAGTTCCTGCAGTTAAAACAGATACATTCAATGTTACTGTATTGGTAGCATTTAATACCGTTCCGGCTATGTAAGTGCCATTACTAATAGCACCTGAACAGGTACCGGGCACACCATTTAAAGTAAATACTGCTGCAGTTGAACCACCTGAAGGCAAAACAGTTACATTGAAAGTACAGGTACTTGTTAATGTATTATTTGAGGCTGTTATTGTTGTGATACCCGGACTCAATGGTAAACCTGCTCCGTTCATTGTAATGGCCTGAATACCTAAAGTTGTAAATACACCAACTGATGTAAATGCTATCCCATTTCCGTTTAAAGAAACAGCACCAAATGTATAGGTCCCAATTGCGGTAACATTAACTGTGATCAAAGCTGTATTGCTTACGTCCAACGGTGTCCCCTGAGTATAAATACCATTAACAATTGCACCGGAACAAGCACCTGGAGCTCCACCCAATGTAAAAACAGCAACACCTATTCCAGGCCCAATTACGGTTACATTAATTTTACAAACAGAAGTATCAAAACGAATGCTAAAAATATCTGTACCTGAAGCTATTGGTTTACCGGTACCATATAATCTTACTGTATTTAGTCCGGTAACGCCTAAGGTACCGGTACCTTTAAAAGAATATCCGTTTACAGTATCTGACTTAATTTCATAAGTACCGGTATTGGTCAAATCAACCTGGATGTCTATAAAATTTGTATTATCCAATACAGAATCCTTTCTAAAAATTCCATTGATCGTACTGGGAAGACAATCACCGGTAGCATCTGATTTTAAGGAACCACGGGCAAAACCATCCACATCAAAATTCAATTCTTTCTGGCATGCTGAATGGAAGATCAATGCAGAAATTACAACAAAAAAATATTTTACAAATTTCATCCTGGTATTTTTTTATATTTTATTAAAAGTGATTTTTTATGATACATGTGATTTATCGTCAGCAGCTGCACCAGTTTCAATAGTATGATGCTCTGATTCATGATTTTGTTGCTTAAAAAATCTTTTTTGAAAAACCATAATTGTTATGATACCTGTACTGATAGATGCATCTGCCAAATTAAAAATTGGACGAAAAAATTCAAAATCTTCACCGCCCCAAACCGGGAACCATGTTGGAAAATGCCCCTTAATCACAGGGAAATAAAGCATATCCACCACATTGCCATGCAAGAAAGAGGCATACCCTTTTCCGGAAAAAGCAGCCAATCCATCATAACCGATGTATTCTTTAAACTTCATATCAAAGGTCATTCCTTTATCAAAAATCAAACCATAAAAACATGAGTCGATCAAATTACCCAATGCTCCTGCATAAACAAGTGCTGCACAAATAATAAAACCTTTATGATATTGTTGTCTGATGATCTTACCCAGATACCAGGTTCCAAATACAACAGCTCCCAATCTGAAAACCGTCAGTGCCAGTTTACCCCAGTTACCGCCAAACTTCCACCCATAAGCCATCCCGGGATTTTCTACAAAATACAATTGAAACCAATTTCCGATAACATGATGTGAGGTATTTAAAGGAAAATTTGTCTTAATATAGATCTTAAGTGCCTGGTCAGCTAGTACAATCAATGTTATTATAAAAACTAAATGTCTTGCTTTCATCCTAGATTAAAATTTTTTGAAAGTTTTTGCCAATTTTTAAGCCAGGTTTTTCATGATTTACTTAATAATTAACGGCTGCAAAGATATGCTTAAGGCCCTATAAAAATTTAAGTAGGAAAAATCGTTAGGAAGTAAATATATGAAGGGGCTTTATTCAATGTAAATAATCTCAAGGAGTTCATTTACAAATAGTTATTACAATTTTATTCTTCATAATAAACCCGCTTTACACGTTGAGAAATATTTGTCAATATTTCATATGGTATCGTGTTAGCCCATTCTGACAATTTTGAGACTGGAAGTTTTTCACCAAATACAATTACCTCATCTCCTTCCATAACTTCAAGACCGGTAATATCAAGCATTGTCATGTCCATACAGATGTTTCCGATTACCGGAACAAGTTTATCATTTAAAAGCATGCTTCCTTTACCATTACTCAATATTCTCGGGTAACCATCAGCATAGCCAATACGTACTGTTGCTATAACGGAATCCCTTGTTACAATTCCCTTCCGGCCATATCCAACACTTTCTCCTTTCTGTACCGTCTTTATCTGTGAAATGGTTGTCTTAAGTGTAGTTACATTCTCCAGTTTTTGATTAGAATCAATGCCATATAATCCAATGCCCAATCTAACCATATTATATTGCAAGTCCGGGTGCCGATGAATTGCAGAAGTATTGGCAATATGCTTTAAGAATGAATAGCCGATCGCCTCTTCAATTTGTTGACTCATTTGGAAAAATAAAGATGCCTGCTTTTTTGTAAATGCATCATGCTCCTTGTCCGCACTGGCAACCAAATGAGAAAATACCGACTGTATCTTAATCTCTCTTGAGGTAGATAAAAATTTACAAAGTGCATCAGTTTCTTTTTCCTCAAATCCCAGGCGATGCATTCCGGTATCTAATTTTATATGAACCGGGTAATCAATAATATGGTGTTGCAGCAGGTATTGAGAAAATGAATGCAGGATATTGAATGAATACAATTCCGGTTGAAGTTGATATTGAATTAAATTATTAAATCCTGTTTCCTCGGTATTCATAACCATTATAGGTAATCGAATACCCGCTTTTCGTAATGCTACTCCTTCATCGGTATAAGCCACGGCCAGGTAATCGACAGCTGCATGTTGCAACAAGCTGGCAATTTCATAACTACCACTTCCATAACTGAATGCTTTCACCATGGCCATCAACTGTACATCTTTGTTCAGCAACTGTTTGTAATTCTTTAAATTATTTCTTAAAGCATTTAAATTGATCTCCAAAACGGTTTCATGCATTTTTTGTTCCAGAGCATGGCTTATCTTTTCAAATCGGAAAACACGTGCTCCTTTCAATAAGATCGTCTCGTGGTTAAAATGCAGTGCATGTATATGTTTTAGAAAATCATCTGTTGAATCAAAAAATACTTTGTCCTTTATTTTTTCAAATGCATTGGCATGCGCTGATATTTGTTTGCCAATTCCTATAAAACGAAAAAGTTCTTTTAGATCTAAAATGGAAGCAATGTTATTATATAAATCATTTTCAGATTGGCCAGATTGTAAGATGTCACTTAATATCACTGTTCGTTTAATATGCTGTTGTTGCTGAACTAAAAAGTCGAGCGCTATACTCAGTGAGTTGATATCTGCACTATAACTATCATTGATAATAGAACAGTTGTTGATCCCTTCTTTTAATTCAAGCCTCATCTCAACCGGACGAAGCTGAGAGATATTAGATGCAAGAGTAGCAGTATGAATATTCAAGTACAGCAAAACACAGCTGCAGGTAATTGCATTGTGAATGGATGCATCATCAGTAAAGGGAATCATAAAATTAAATTCTTCCTGCAAATACCTGCAAAAGATTGTTGCACCGGTATGTTGCTTTTCTATTTTATTGATGAAAAGATCTGCAGGTTCTTTCCGGCTCCAGCTAAACAAACGGATATTCTTATTCGTTGTTTGTTTAAAAGAGATAATTGATTCGGGTAATGCCACTTCATCGGCACAATAAATGATCACGTTACTATTAATAAATAACTGAAGCTTCTCTTTTATTTTTTCATGAACATCTTTAAACCCTTCAGAATGTGCTTCTCCGATATAAGTGAAAACTCCAATTTCAGGATCAATAATACTTTGCAGCATTTCCATTTCTCCCCGCATGGAGATTCCTGCTTCAAATATACCCAGCGTATGAGAAGCATTCATATTCCATACACTCAGCGGCACACCTACTTGTGAGTTATAGCTCTTGGGGTTTCGTACTATATTATATTTTTCATTTAATAATTGATACAGCCATTCCTTTACGATCGTTTTCCCATTACTACCCGTAATTCCTATCACAGGATATTGATACCGGTGCCTGTGGTGTGCAGATATTTTTTGTAAAGCTTTTAAAACGTTTTCGACCTGTAAAAAATTACCTTCAGGGCATTCTTTCAGGGTGCTGCTTTGAATATTCTTACCGGTAATAAAACAACGAACTCCTTTTTTATATAAAGGAGCAATAAAATTTTCCGCCTGTATCAATGGTCCATCAATAGCAAAAAACAATGTACCGGCAGGCAATAATAGTTTACGGCTGTCTGTTAATAATGATTCAATTACCGGATCACTGTGCAGATGTCCCGGTTTTACATCCAGGATCACAGCTATATCTGAAAATGCGAGTGAATACATAGGAATTTTTTTACAGCAATTTTACTCGTTTGATATTTCGGGATCTTTGTTAAATACTGAATACAATATAGATCCGCCAATACAAACAATTATTACCATCAACGAAGCCCATACCGGAACATGGAGCCATTTTTCTATCAGCATCTTTACACCAATATATAGCAATACAATTGCTATGCCCTGTTGCAGGTAATCAAATTTATTTGCGGCCCCTTGTAACAAGAAGAACAAACTACGCAAACCAAGTACTGCAAAAATATTAGATGAGTAGATCAGCAATTTATCATTGGGATCGGGTATGATAGAAAAAACTGCCGGAATTGAATCAATGGCAAAAACAATATCGATCAAACCAAGCATAATAACAACCATAGCCAGTTTAGTGAAAAATGTTTTTCCATTTTTTTTGATTATAAATTTTCCATGAGGTTCATCATTGGTTGTACGTAAATATTTCTTCATGAATTTGAATGCCCAGTTGTCTTCCGGATCAAAAGAATGTTCTTCTGATGCAATGAACATTTTTATGCCGGTAAAAACGAGGAAAGCCCCAAAAACATACATGATCCAACTAAACCTGGCAACCAATTCACTTCCTACTGTTATGAAAACTATTCTAAAAACAATTGCCATTAAAATACCCATCAGCAAAACCCTGGAATAATTAACCGGCTTTACTTTAAAGAAAGAAAAAATGATGATAAACACAAAAATATTATCGATCGAAAGTGACCATTCAAGCAGATAAGCAGATATATAACGAACAGCATCTGTTCTGCCATTCTCATACCATATAAAAGCACAAAAAGCGAGGGATAATATTACCCAAAAAACAGTTTGTATAAATGCCATCTTTAAACTGACCAGCGAATTTTTTTTGCTGAGCAGCCCCAGGTCCAGTACCAATGCAAGTATGATTACGCCACTAAAAACAAGGTATATAAGCTGAGTTGTATTCATAAAATAATTTTATTACTGTATTTTTTTCTGCGTAACCATTGAAAAAGCAGGGAAAAAAGTAGAACTAACAATATTGGTACAACAATATTTATCAGTTGCCAGTTTGTTTTTTGTACAGCTAATTTTTTCGTATCCAATAATCTCAATGTATAATTTTTTGCTTTTACCTCTGAAAGCCCGGATTGGTCAACCAGGTAATCCAGGCAATTGTTTAAAAAATCTTTATTGGCAAACTTGTATTCATATTGTGACCCATAAGTGAAAGAATTCATACCCATGGGTAGAGGCTCATTTTTTACAACATCATTCAGAACCATATCTCCATCTGCCACAATGATCATTTTATTTTTATTCATATTCTTTGTTATAAAAATCTCTCCATATTTTCCGAGGCTATCATTCAAAGCTGCTGATAAGCGATTTGTAAACATAGAAATAAATTTGCCTTCTAATAAAACAGCAACAGGAATATCAGGTGTTTTAAATTTTTCATCTTCAGGTGCATTCACATTTTCTTTTCCACTTATCAAAGCGGGAGCAGAAATGGTTCTTGCATTAGGTGAGGAACTTAATAACACTTTCTTGTATATACCTTCTGCCTCCACTGTATCAACAGAATTTATAAATTTTCCGGATACAAAGCCAAGGTTTTTATTTGCCGGATGATCAGATTTTGAAACAAAGACCGGAAAATAGTTCCACGATAAGAATTCAAATTGTCCATTTCCATTTACATCAAAAGGTAATTTATCACTTTGCAGGTCCATAACCAGATCGGTGTTGATCCTTAAGCCGTATTTAAATAAAAGATCATCAAAGCCTAAATTTCTGTCGTAAGCGATCACTTCATTTTTTATACGAAGGCTATCCATTTCAGCATTCAGTTTATCAACAAACATCAGCAACTTTCCTCCACGCATTACAAACTGGTCTATTCTTAATTTTTCTATTTCCGTAAATGCCAGTGTGGGTTTTACGATCAATAATAAATTAAACGTATCCGGTATCAGCGGCTGTGTATTTAAATTAAATGTAAAAAGGTTATAATCTGGACGTAAAACATTTTCCACCAGATCATAAGTTATGTAACTTCCAACCGGTGGCTCTCCGTTACCGATAGAATAAGCAACCATCGGTTTTTGGCGTTCTGATAATTTATATATTCCATCTGCCAGTTGATATTCCATCAGGGCCTCTGCATTGTTGATCTCCTGCCTTCCAATATTAGGAATACCGTTATATAATTTAACAGGTATTACTTTTTCATTATACCGCATCAATGCAACCGGGTAAACCAATTGTTGCTGTTCGCCTGATTTTAATTGCGATTTAAGATTGATAGGATAAAGCCCCATTGCCGCTAGCGTATCGCCCCATGAAACATTGCTACCATCCATTTCATCATCGGGGCTGATAAAACTATATTGCAATTTATTTCCGGCTACTTCTTTAAATTCCTGCAGTATCTCATTGGTACTGTTTGCAAGTTTTTTAAACCCGCTTGGAAAATCTCCTTTTAAAAAAACTTTTATTTCAATAACATCATCTAAATTTTTTAATAATTTTTTTGTAGGTTTTGAAATCGTAAATCTTTTTTCATTTGTAAGATCTATTCTGGTATGATAGATCGACGCAAGCCAGTTTATGGCCAGCAGGAGCGAAATGGTAATGAATAACCATAATTTACTTTTCCATATTTTAAAAATAAAATTCACTTATCGTTTATATAGATTTTTAACAGTAATCATTAATGAAAGAAAAATAATACTTGCAAAATAGATGATATCCCTGCTATCGAGTACACCCCTGCTGATACTGCGGTAATGAAAATCTATCCCTATCATTTCTACATAATAATCTGCTACCCCCAGCAATAAGGTTAATTTACTGATTGCATTAAATCCAAAGTAAATGATCAGGCAAGCAAATACGCTGATAAGGAAAGCAACAACAGCATTGTTTGTAAACCCACTGCAACAAATACTTATCGCTGCAAAAACAGCACCTAAAAGAAATAAACCAAGGTAACTTCCGGTAATTCCCCCGCCATCAATACTTCCGGATACACTTAGTGTTTTGATGGTAAATATATATAAGAATGTAGGTACTATTACGAAAATAATGATCGTTAATACTGATAAATATTTTCCCAAAACGATCTGCCAGGATGTAAGTGGTTTTGTTTTTAAAATTTCAAATGTTCCTGCCTTAAATTCATCCGAAAGAGAGCGCATAGTGATAGCTGGTATCAGAAAAAGCAGCACCCATGGAGCCAGGTCAAAGAATTTATCCAGGTTAGCATATCCAAATTCAAAAATGCTGCTATCCTGTAGTATAAAAAGGAATATACCGTTTATTAAAAGAAACAGTATAATGGCGATGAAGCCGGTTAGGTTATTAAAAAACTGGTTCAACTCCTTTTTACAAATGCTCCACATATACTTAAAATTGCTGCAATTTACTATTTAACAGGCTAAAACTGTGGCAGATACTTATTTGATTCAATATATTTTTATTTACAAGCAGCGATTGAAAAAAAATGAATGTCATAGTAAGGTCACATCTTCTTATAAAGTAACTAACTTAAAAACGTTACATATAATTTAAACACCCTCTAAAACCTGATGAATTGACAAGTAAATTCAGGTTCAAATTACAAGCTGTTTACCAAAACAAACTACAATCCTCCGTTTTATTACGGAGGATTTTTTTATTTATAAAGAATTTAAACGGTTTATAGGAAAAATAAGTTCTTTAATTTCTGGGATTCATTATTAAAAAAAGCTATCTTGTCTAAGCCATTTATTTAAAACTAAAATAAATTTTATGAAGAAAATCATTGTATTATTTGCCGGATGTATCATTTTTTCATTTGGTTGTAACAAAGCCTCTATTAATGAGGAAACACTTCAAACTGGTGAAACAAATTCTTTAGGGCTTAGGCATTGTGCTGCCGATGATGTTTTAAAAGAACAATTAAAACAGGATCCAACACTTGAAAAAAGGATGAATGAAATAGAAAATTTTACCAATAGATATATACAAAATCCATCAAATAACAGGCTATTAGCCGGAGGTATCATTGAAATACCGGTTGTTGTGAATGTATTGTATAAAACATCTGCTGAAAATATATCTCAGACTCAAATACAATCTCAAATAGATGTATTAAATGAAGATTTTAAAGCAATCAATGCTGACTATAATAATACCCCTTCTATCTTTCAGGGCGTTAGATCCGGTGATCTTAAGATCATTTTTGTTCTGGACCAGGTAATAAGAAAAAGTACAACAAAGAGGAGCTGGGGTACAAATGATGCAATGAAATTGAGCAGTTCGGGAGGAATCAATGCCAGCAGCCCAACCACAAAATTAAATCTTTGGTGTTGTAATTTAGGTGGTGGTATTTTGGGATATGCCCAATTCCCGGGAGGAAGCAGTTCAACAGATGGAGTTGTTGTTGATAATAACGCATTTGGCCGCACCGGTACGGTTACTTCTCCTTACAACAAAGGCAGAACTGCAACTCATGAAGTAGGTCATTGGTTAAATCTTCGCCACATTTGGGGAGATGCAACCTGTGGATCTGACCTGGTTGGAGATACTCCTTCTCATAATACAGCAAATTATGGTTGTCCTGCTTATCCTCATTTAAGTACCTGCAGCGGAACACCGGTTGAAATGACGATGAATTATATGGATTACACTTATGATGCCTGTATGTACATGTTTAGTGCCGGACAAGGAACAAGAATGCAGGCTGTATTTGCAGTAGGCGGACCAAGAAATAGTTTTGCTCAACCATAAATAAATAAGATCATTGTTAATTAAAGCGAAGAAATATTTCTTCGCTTTTTTTGCCTCTTAATTTATCCCAAATTACGCAATAGAGTATTTTTTTATTTTGGAATTCGCTGAAAATAAATACGGTAAAAGGGTTTTATTGTAAATTGGCTTTTGAAAAATCTAATGTTAGGTATTACAAAAAGGAAACCTTATTAACCATAGTCCTGGATAAGATATTTTATAAATTGTTAGTTACTAATTGATTGTTAACCTCAACTTTTTTTCTCTTAAGTAACAAGTTTCTAACTTATTGATTTCTATGTTCTTCTTTTCCTTGATGAAAAGAAGCAAAAATCAAGGGCTGCAGAAAAAAAAGCTAAACTTTCCTTCATTACGCTACGCCGAAAGAGCTATAGCCA
>JANOPU010000216.1:0-10969 GCA_031422055.1 Ferruginibacter sp. | reverse complement strand
TGCAAATCATCCCAACTCTTTTTTAGATGCGATCGTTCTATCTTCCTTATTAAAACAACCCCTTTATTCACTGGCTAGAGGAGATGCTTTTACAAATAATTTTTATGGTAAGCTACTCCGTTCAATGAATATGCTTCCGGTTTACCGGATAACAGAAGGAGCAGAAAATCTTGAAAATAATTATGAAACTTTTGATGCCTGCAAAGAAATATTTAAAAAGAACGGCATTGTTCTGATCTTCAGCGAAGGCAGGTGCATCAATGAATGGCGGCTAAGGCCATTAATGAAAGGTACAGCCAGGCTTGCACTGAGTAGCTGGCAGGACGGAATTCCACTGAATATTTTACCACTTGGAATCAATTATCAGTCTTTCCGTTCATTCGGCAAGAACATACATTTGAATTTTGGAAACATTATCAATGAAAAAAATATTTCCTCCAAAGAAGGATATGGAAAAACGATCAATGAATTCAATGATAAATTAAGAAGTGAACTAAAGTCGTTGGTAGTTGAAATCGTACCTGCAGAAAATGAAAAGATAAAAGAGGTTTTTTTTATTAATCAACCGGTTTTAAAAAAGATCCTCTTGTTTATTCCCGCTCTGTTCGGTTATCTTATACATGCTCCGCTTTATATTCCTATAAAAATATTAGCTACTAAGATCGATGGGGGTAATGACCACTACGATTCCCTGATGGTTGGATTATTATTTATTCTATACCCGTTTTATCTATTGTTTATTAGTTTATTGGTTTATTGCCTGCCCGGATGCGCCATGCAGACGGGGTTTACCGGTGGATTTTGGTGGTTGGTTGTTTTTATTTTACTGCCGGTTTGTGCAAGGAGTTATGTTCAGTTGAAAAAGCAGTTTTAAAAGTAAACTCGAATTATCAAAACGAACCTGCCTGCCGGTAGGCGGGTTGCACGAATTAAAAAAAGCCTGCATAAATTTTACAGACTTTCACTTTATTATTTAGAATTCCTTATTTTTCTTTAGCACCTTCAACCAATACGGTTGTTTTATTATTCAAAACTTCTACAAAACCACTTTGTATGGTATAAGAAGTTGTTGCATTCTTATCATTCAATATTTTCAGGCTTCCTGTTTTCAATGCGCTTACCAATGGGGCATGCCTGTCGAGTACTTCAAACAAACCATTGATGCCGGGCAACTGAACCCCGTATACTTCGCCACTGAAAATTTTTTGATCCGGTGTTAATATTTCTAAAGTCATACCCCTGTCCCCTAAAGGGGAACTTGATTTGTTAGTTTATAATAAATCTGTAACCACACTACATTTGCAACATCTTTGCTTCGATCTCCTCCATAATCAGTTCCCCCTTTAGGGGGCGGAGGGGGTTTAAGCCTGGGCTGCAGCCATTAATTTTTTACCCTTTTCAATTGCGTCTTCCAATGTACCTACCAGGTTGAATGCTGCTTCAGGATATTCATCCACTTCACCATCCATTATTGAATTGAACCCACGAATGGTATCTTCAATAGGAACCAACACACCTTTTAAACCAGTGAACTGCTCTGCCACAAAGAACGGCTGGCTAAGGAAACGTTGTATTTTACGTGCCCTTGAAACTACCAGTTTATCTTCATCGCTCAATTCATCCAAACCAAGAATGGCAATGATATCCTGCAATTCTTTATATCGTTGCAAAATTAATTTTACTTTATTGGCTGTATTATAATGTTCATCGCCTACGATCAAAGGAGTAAGTATCCTTGACGTTGAATCCAATGGATCCACAGCAGGATAGATACCCAGATCAGCAATCTTACGGCTTAATACCGTAGTTGCATCCAGGTGAGCAAACGTCGTTGCCGGTGCAGGATCGGTCAAATCATCCGCAGGTACATAAACGGCCTGTACGGAAGTAATTGAACCATTTTTAGTTGAGGTAATACGCTCCTGCATCAATCCCATTTCGGTTGCAAGTGTAGGCTGATATCCCACAGCACTTGGCATACGTCCCAATAAAGCCGACACTTCTGAACCTGCCTGTGTAAAACGGAATATATTATCTACGAAAAATAAAATGTCTTTTCCCTGTCCTTCTCCTTCACCGTCGCGGAAATATTCTGCAATGGTCAATCCGCTCAAAGCCACACGTGCCCTTGCTCCCGGTGGTTCGTTCATCTGACCGAATACGAAGGTAGCTTTGGAATCTTTCAATCCTTCCATATCAACAGAGGCTAGGTCCCATCCGCCTTCTTCCATACTATGTTTAAATTTTTCGCCATAATTCATGATACCAGCTTCAATCATTTCTCTCATCAGGTCATTTCCTTCACGGGTTCTTTCTCCCACTCCGGCAAATACAGAAACCCCGTTATACGCTTTCGCAATATTATTGATAAGCTCCTGTATCAAAACTGTTTTACCTACACCGGCACCCCCAAACAATCCGATCTTACCCCCTTTTGCATAAGGTTCAATCAGGTCGATAACTTTGATACCTGTATATAAAATTTCATTAGCAGTACTCAGGTCTTCAAATAAAGGAGGTTTAGCATGAATTGGGCGGCCACCAACTTTGCTCACTTGTGGCAAACCATCAATGGCATCTCCGGTTACGTTAAACAAACGGCCTTTAATTCCATCCCCTACCGGCATAGCAATCGGAATACCGGTATCAATCACAACAGTTCCCCGAACCAATCCTTCGGTTCCATCCATGGCAATAGTTCGTACACTATCTTCTCCAAGATGTTGTTGTACTTCAAGAACCAGTTTATCACCGTTGTCACGGGTTAATTCAAGCGCATTTAAAATTTCAGGAAGTTTAGAACCGCTGTCGAATTGAACGTCTACAACGGCACCGATGATTGATTTTACTTTACCAGTATTGGCCATAAGAAGTATTTAAAATATATAGGTATCTATTTCAGGGCGCAAAGGTAAGGTTTGAAGGTTGGATATAAAAATCTCAACTAAGTTTTTTTTGGCCCTTCTTATATCCCACTTTTAATTAAAGAAATACCAAACTGCAGAAGCAATTCAACAGGCTTAATGCACTGTTTTGACGCAGATTTAGGATAAGATCATCGATTTTTTTTGAATGATTGACCAGGGCAAATAACTCATTCAAGACTAAAAATCAATCGCCAGCCTTATTTTATTAAATAGAGAATGCTGAGGTATAGGCCAGTTCCGGGTATCATCCGTTTTCTGCCACAATCCATAATATTCAAGTCCGTTTTGAATTGCTTTATTTTCCATCAGCAATCTGGCACTGATGTTTAGCTCTTTAAATGTTGAAAGCAGAAAATCTTTAAAAGAATCTGAGGTCCAAACATGTGCATGCTCCCTTCTGCTCTTTACCTTTTTTACTGTTTCATTAAATTTCTCTGTATCATATTGCATCATTTCAGGATGAACATTTTTTATAAAATCAATATAATGTTCATCCGTTACATCTTTTACTCCCTGTTCAAATTCAGATAACAAATGTGAAAAAGGAGTTACTTCCCTGTTCTTGTCGAAAGTATAGGATTTATCGGGGGCAGCAATTAGTACGATTCCTCCGGGCCTGACAACACGGAAAAGTTCTTTTACCACGTTAACAGGATTTGCCACATGCTCGATAACATGGCTTAATATGATAAAATCGAAAGTATTGTCTTTAAAAATATTCAAACCCTGTTCATCCAGATTACAGATATATTTTACATCTACCAGTTTATGATGCTTGATCTCGGGGAATAATTTCATGGCTTCTTCCTTAGTAATAGCATCACAATATTCTACCTGGCATTTTGAAGGCAGGGATGCTCTTTCATGTAAAGCCCCTATTTCCAGCCCTTTTCCGCTTAGCAATTGAAAACCTATTTTCCTGTGTCTTAAATTCATATTTTAATATTTCAGGTTACAAATCTATAAAGAAGAATCCGACAAATTAAACGTAAGTCATTATCTTCATTAAAAAGCTGATCAATTGAAACCAATCCCGATGCCATGAAATCTTTTATCCGTTCGTCGTTCTTTGTCATACTTTTTTGTTCCTGCGCCACATCATCCAATTTTAAAAAAGACAGACAAGCATTTGAAGCTTCAAAGGTAATGATGCATTTCAAGTCGGTTGCAGATATGAATGATTCATATTTTGTAATTAAGGAAAATAATTTCTTTGAATTTTACAGGCAACTTTTTGATAGTTTAAAAAACAGCAGTTACCCGGGCAAATACACTAAAAAAGATGATACCATTTTGTTGCATTTCTATAATAAAAAAGGAATAAATTTATTGGGTACCAAAGCATTGATTGATAAAGAAAAAAAACAAATACGCTTCTTCAATTAAGATAATAATATTTCACAGAAAACAGAAATAATATAGACCAACCGGCTATTCGATTTTTTCTTTTCCATTACTAATGATCTTCACTTTCCTGTTAGCCAGATAAACACCTGTTAAAATGATTAACAGACATATAACCTGTTTCCAGCCTATCTTTTCTCCGTAGATGACACCCCACATAATTGCCACAAAAGGAATTCCGTAAGTAACCATAGACGAAAAAACAGCCCCTGCCCTTTTGATGAGCATATAAAAAATGATGGATGCGATTGCCGTACCGAATATTCCTAAAATAAATGAATAACCCGTAGAAAGCAAGATGCCGTTATCCGAAAAATCAAGTTGAAAATAGCCGGTAAAATAAAGCACAATACTTGCAGGAATAGCATTTAATGTTAGCGCCAGCCCGGCTATCTGTAAAGAAGGTATATGATGTAAATATCGGTGTACCATATTTACATTGATGCCATACATGGCCGTAGCCAAAACTACCAGTGATACATAAAAAATATTGCTACTTTCTGAAAAATTGGGTTGGCTGAAGAATAATAAAACACTTCCCGTAAATGCTATTAGAATGCCAATTACTTTATTTGTTGAAGTTTTGCTTTGAAAGAAAACAGCTCCAACAATAATCACAAAAATGGGTGTAAGTGAATTTAAAACACCTGCCAAAGCACTGTCTATACCTTGCTCAGCAATACAAAATAAATAAGCAGGCAATAAACTCCCCAAAACACCCGACATGAATGTGATGAATATTTTATTTCCCGGAATTTGTTTAAAACTTCTATAGGCTATGGGTGAGAGGACCAATCCGGATGATATAATTCGTAGCGAAGCAACCTGGAAAGCCGTAAGATTTTCAAGACCTTCCTTGATTAGAATAAAACTACTCCCCCAAATAAATGAAAGTGCTATAAAAATGAGCCAATTAATAAACTTATTATTCAAAATTTGTACATTATTTTCTACAAAAATGATTTATTTATACCCATAATTAGAAAAAATCTTTGTTCACATAAATAATTTATATACATTCGTCACTTTTAGAAAACAAACTCAATTAACTTAATTAAAACTTATGGGAATCCTAAAAGAATTTAAAGAATTTGCAGCAACTGGTAACTTGGTAGACTTAGCCGCTGCTGTTGTAATGGGTGCTGCAATAGGCAAAGTTATTTCTGCTTTTATTGATGGTATGGTAATGCCAGCCGTTGGTATGTTAACCGGTGGTGTTGATTTTAGTAAAATGGCGTTCACTTTAAAGGAAGCCATTTCTGAAGACAAAGCTGCTGGTATTAAAGCCGCTGAAGCTGTTACTGTAAAATATGGTGCATTCATCACTCAATTCATTGAGTTTTTGATCGTAGCCATGGTGGTCTTTTTGGCATTAAAAGCACTAAACAATATGAAGAAAAAGAAAGCTGCTGAAGCACCAGCCGGCCCTTCTTCAACTGATGCTTTATTAATGGAGATCAGGGATTCATTAAAGAAATAAAATATTAATAACAAAGAATGGCTGTCTTTACTACAGGCAGCCATTTTATATTTTACAAAAAAGATTAAAAAATGAAAAAAATATTTACCCTTTCGTTGCTAATAATGATTTACTGCAGCACAAAAGCTCAAGATGGAACCGTAAAAGATCTTAAAGCTTCATCAGAAAAAACGATCACTAAAGATCCAAAAGATACCGTTCAGAAAACCTGGAAAACGGGGGGCATTTTTAATCTGAATATCAATCAGGGCTCTTTGAGTAACTGGGCGGCAGGTGGTGAAAAATTCTCATTTTCATTAAATGCTTATTTAAACCTGTACGGCTATTATAAAAAGAACAAACATTCATGGGATAATAGCCTGGATCTTGCTTACGGTATTGTTAACACCACCAGTTTAGGATCCCGAAAGGCCAGTGACCGAATTGACCTGCTTTCAAAATATGGCTATGCGGTATCAAAAAAATGGAATGCTGCTGTTTTGTTCAATTTACGCACTCAGTTTGCTGATGGGTTCACTTATTCAAAAACGGCAGCTGGTAAAGACACATCTGCACTTATCTCAAAAGCATTTGCACCGGCTTATGTGTTGCTTTCATTTGGATTTGATTACAAACCAATAAATAATTTTTCCTTGTTCATTTCTCCTTTAACCGGTCGTTGGATAATTGTTTCAGATGATTTTATTGCTCCTATTTACGGATTGGATCCCGGAAAAAATGTCAAAAATGAATTAGGGGCTTTTGTATCCGCCAACTATACTGCAAAACTGGGAAGCAAGTTTACGTATAAAACCAAGCTTGACTTGTTTTCGAATTATAATAAAAACCCACAAAATATAGATGTATTCTGGTCCAATGTGGTCACTGCAAGTATAACAAAGTATATAAATTTCTCTTTCAATCTTGACCTGATCTATGATGATGATACTAAAAATGTAGACCCCAAAAAAGGACCGGCAGCACAATGGTTACAGCTTATGGGGATCGGGTTTGCCTATAAATTTGCCAGGAAATAACGTATAACCGCAAAGGCAGAGAGACACAAAGATAAATTGGGTAAAACTTAGCGTCTCTGTGCCATCTCTGTTATATGAAAGTCATTATCTTTGAGCTCGTTTAAACCGACATCATTGAGTAACAACACCCCCAATTACCAGATCAAATTAGAACAGTTCGAAGGCCCATTCGACCTACTCCTTTTTTTTATAGAAAGAGATGAACTTGACATTTATAATATTCCTATCACAAAGATCACCAATGATTTTTTAGACCATATTCACCAGACAGAAAAACTGAATATAGAACTGAGCAGTGAATTTATTTTATTTATCAGCACATTGATGCGTATTAAAGCAAAAATGCTTTTACCCCGTAAAGAAATTGATGCTGATGGCAATGAAATAGATCCACGTAAAGAATTAATTGATAAGATCCTTGAATATAAAAGGTTCAAAGAAGCTTCTGCAAAAATGGCTGAGATGGAAGCGATCAGAATGCTGATGTTGAAAAGAGGAAATTTACAAAAAGAACTTTCACAGATCGGAGAGGAAGCCGGCGAAGGAACAGAGATACAAACGGTTACTTTATATAAACTGATGAAGGCTTTTGAAAAAGTAGCAAACCGCCTAAAAGAAAAGAATAATAAGCCAGTACATACAGTAGTTCAGTATAATTATACCATGGAAGGCATCCGGGATTATATGCTTGAACTTTGCCGTACAGAAAAAACGTTATCCTTTGAAAAGATCTTTGAAGTTTGTGAAGACCGGATACATGCAATATTTATTTTCTTAAATATGCTTGAACTGGTACAACAAAAATTCCTTCAGATCCTGATAGGTGAAGGAAGGAATAATTTCATCATTGAATATAATGAGAACAGGGAGGAAGATCAATTGACGCATCTTACAGATGAAGATTTTGGCCGTCAGAATTAATTTTTTAATCTAAAGATTTTGCCTGCCATGAATTCAAAACAATTCATGGCATTTTTTATTAACCCCTTCCATAAGAACAGGGTAAATAAAACCGCACTCTACCGGGTTTTAGCCCAACATAAATATTTTAATAAAAATTATGGGGATCAAACAAACCATCCTGGACAATATTGTTATTAGGTTGCTGAGTACAATGAACGCAAAGGCAGTTTTATTCGATCTTGATGGAACATTGATCGACAATAATTCCTATCATCTTAAAACATGGAAGATTTATCTTGAAAAAATAGGAATAGATATAAGCGAAGAAGTCTATAGAAAAAATATCAATGGCAGAACAAACAAAGATGCTTTGGAATATATCTACAATAAAAAAATGACTGATGATGAAGCCATGGTTTATGCCATGGAAAAAGAAGCATTGTATAGGGATATCTATACTTCAGAAATAAAACCGGTGGATGGTTTGATAGATTTATTGGAGGTTCTTCATAACAGGAATATTCCTATGGCTATTGCAACTTCAGGAATTCAGGTTAATATCGATTTCATGTTTGAACATATACCCATCAAACATTATTTTAAAGAAGTGGTAAATTCAACGCATATCAACAAGGGAAAACCTGATCCGGAGATTTATTTAAAAACAGCTTCATTGCTGAAAATTCCCCCTGAAAATTGCCTAGTTTTTGAAGATGCGGAAGTTGGTGTTATTGCTGCGCATGCTGCCGGTATGAAAGTAATTGCGATCACAACAACACAAACAAAAGAAGAACTTAAACAAGCAGACCTTATCATAAAGGATTTTAAAGCAGAAAGTTTTTTAAAAGGTATAAAAAGTTCATGAAAATATGTCAGCAAAATTGATATGGTATGCTATTTGATGTTTAAACATTGATTTAAAATTAATTTTTATGAAAATAGTATTACATAAGTCCTCGGAAAGAGGCGGAGTAGATCATGGCTGGTTAAAAGCCAACCATTATTTCAGTTTTGCAGGTTATCACAATCCTGAAAGGGTACATTTTGGAATGTTACGGGTGTTGAATGATGATATTATAGCAGGTGGTGGTGGTTTTCCCACTCATCCGCATGATAATATGGAGATCGTAACCATACCCTTTTCTGGTGCTTTACAACATAAAGACAGTACGGGTGGTTCCGGTGTCATTAAAGCAGGTGATGTTCAGATCATGAGTGCCGGCACAGGTGTTCGACATTCGGAAGCAAATGATTCAAACACAGAAGCTGTAAATCTTTTCCAATTGTGGGTTTTTCCAAAAGAACGAGATATTACCCCACGTTATGACCAAAAGACATTTGATATAAATGACAGAATAAATAAATGGCAGGTAGTTGTTTCGCCTAATGAAGCAGATAAAGCACTTTGGATAAATCAGGATGCAATTTTCGCACTAACCAAAGTAGAAACAGGAAAATCGTTGACATATCAAAATGCATTCAAAGGAAATGGAGTTTACCTGGTAGTGATTAATGGCTCGGTGAAAGTTAATGATATTGTCTTAAACAAACGGGATGCTGCCGGTATATCAGAAACAGACACATTTACGATCACTGCCAGTGAAGATGCTGAATTGCTGGCTGTGGAAGTGCCGATGAACTTATCTTAGACCTCACCCCAACCCCTCTCCAAAGGAGAGGGGCTAGAGACCCTTCACTAATCAAACTTTACTTGATATGGGTGGGCTTTAATAATAGATCCAAAGTATAATTGGCTTATCTGCCTTATCAATATATTTTTTCAAGGCAGTTAAAAAAGTTGGGGAGACCGTTGGGCATCCCCAACTTTCACATAAAGGCAATGGATTTACTTCCTCTTCCGGAACGCAACTATGAGAATGTAAAACCGCAAATCTGTCAAATGCTTTGTTGTTGGTTTTATCCAGCCCATATAGTTTAAATGCCAGCCCAAATTTTCCGTTATAAGAACCTCCTATTTTATATCTACCTAAAGAAGTGCAATTGCTTTTCGGAACATTAGAAAAATTAATTTCTTTCGTTCCTTTGCCGGAACCACTTCCATGAGTAACAAGGCCGGCAGTTTCTACAGAATCTTTTTCAATATTGTAAACAAAGAATCTTTTTTTTCCGGATGGTATCTTCATGTCTATTAAAAAACAATATTCAGAATCATAATTTCCCGGCTGGTTGAATACTTTTAAACGAACTGCTTTTTGCTTTAAACGATACATTGCATCAGCATTTACATCGATTGTTCTTTTAGAAGTAAAATATTTTATGTTGTGACTGAATGTTGGTTTACACCAGAAATAATAAGCTATTGCAGATCCTGTTGCAAGGAATAACAAGCAAAAGGCTAATATTTTAGTAAAGTATTTCATGAAATAAATGTTGGGCTAAGACACCTAACGCAGTTAATTTCATAAAAATGTTTTAAGAATTGTTAAAGAAATATTATAATCACACCCAATACGAATGATCGGTTTACACACTACCTTCAGGCTATGATAATTAGCCTGTTTGTTTGGTTCTTTAATCTTAAAGGCTGGAAGATAGAAGGAGCAGGTATTCCTGCACACTTAAATAAATGTGTCATCATAGCCATGCCACATACTTCCAACTGGGATTTTGTTTATTCCATGGCTGCCATCCGTTTGTTTAAAATAGAATTGAATTATCTGGCAAAAAAAGAATTATTTCAATGGCCAATAAAAAATATTTTTATAAATACAGGTGGCATACCTGTGGAGCGAAATAAAAATACCCGCATGGTTGATATCATGATCAGTAAATTTAAAGAACCAGGAAAACTATTCCTTGTTATTTCTGCCGAGGGTACACGTAGAAGAGTTGAAAAAATAAAAAGTGGATTTTACCATGTAGCGCTTGCTACAGGCGTCCCAATCTGTATGGCTTACCTTGATTACGGAAAAAAAATTGCCGGATTTAGTGAACCATTTTATCCTTCCGGCGACAAAAAATCAGATGCTGTTTTCATTAAAGATTTTTATAGGGATAAAAAAGGCAAATTTCCCTGGTTGTTTAACCTGGATGCAATCAAATTAGATGGATAAAAAAATATTGTTATTGCAATATATTAGCCCGAATTGTTACTATTTCTCTTATTGCTTCTGCTATCCCATTTGCATCAATACCAATCTCATTATACAATTGTTTTGGAGTTCCATGTTCTATGAGCATATCAGGTATACCCATGATCTTTACATCAGCTTTATAAC
>JANOPU010000215.1:0-17832 GCA_031422055.1 Ferruginibacter sp. | reverse complement strand
AATGCGGGTAGAAACACCCAGGCCATAACTCATGTCCCTGGCAGTATAAAATCCTTTTTTAATGGTTGTATCAACTTTTTTATTGACTACATTCCAGGAACGGATGAATTTTTGCTGATACCATCTCTCCTGGTAAGAGATTGTTGGGGATACCTGTAATGCGCCGATTTGTGGTAATGATAAAGTTATAGGCACATTGTGGCTGGCTCCCCATTGAAATTTATCAACCAGTTGCCGCCCGATATTTCCTGCTGTATCGTAAAAAGAAGAAAGACTCCTTGCATTTGTATTGAGTGCAATACCAATATTTTCATACCATTTCAGATCGCCTACAGGTTCCTTCCTTCTAAAAGGATACTGCGTGTTTACATTGAAAGCAATATCGGGCAGGTTAATATTTATCAATTTTTGCGTGGTATTCTGGTTGTGATTGGCGCTCACAGATATATTATATGGTTTGTCTTTCCATACTTTAGAATAAGTGATAGAAGAATTCATTTGATTCGTAAAGTTCCTCGTTGGGCTGTTAGGAACCTGTGAGTTGAACTTACTGCTGCCAGCATTTACGTTGGCACTGAAATTTACGCCAGGTCTGGCTTTGGTATCGGCATTGTGGCTCCATCTTATATTAACTGTTCGTGAAGAACTATAATCAGGATCACCTTTAAAATTGGTTTTAAAATTCTGCATGTCTATAGAGAAATTTCCCTGGTACCGGTATTTTTTAAAGTAACGGGGATTCAGACTCGCTGCCCAGCCACCATAGGAATAAACAGTTCCTCTTAGGATCACATCCCAGGTCTGGCTTAATATTTTATAATATCCCAATCCTTCCAGTGCAAGCCCCATTTGATCATTTGCAGTAAAAGATGGCGCCAGTATGCCCGAATGCCTGCCCTGGTTCAAAGGATAAATTCCAAAAGGAAGGTAAACAGGAATGGGTACTCCTTCAAACTCTGGATGCACCGGACCTGAATAACCCATCTTTTTGTTGATGAATTTTATTTTATTACTTACAAATGCAAAATGCGGTGTATCTAAATTGCAGGTGGTGAATCTTGCACGGGATGCATAAAAGACATTTGCGTCTATCTTCTTTATCTTTTCACCGTAAACAAACATTTCACCCTGTTGTGTATACGTTCCTTTTGTAAGCCCCTTACCCGTCTTCATATTAAAGCTGATGCTGTCACTCTTCGTTTTAAAATCGCCCTGGTTAAATGTAGGATATGCAATTACATTTCCTGTACTGTCTTTTTTTAGAAATGCTTTGACGAGATTGGTTGACTGGTCATACTCGATAAAAGGAGCATTCAGTTCATTGTCTATGTATTTTACTGTTGAGGCTTTGCCATACAATAATAATTTTTTGCCGGGCACATCAAAGATCATGGAATCATCTGCATGATAGGTTACGGGGCCATCTAAGGAATCTTTGGAAGCTTTAAAGTGAATTGTATCTGTTATGGGTTTTATGGTCGTGTCGGAATATTTTTTTTCGGATGGAGCTATATTCTTATTGATACCCGGATTTTCCTTTGCACGTGCAGGTTTCTTTTTAGGAGGGATCGTATCTCTCGTTAAACTAATGTGAAAATAAAAATCCTGTACAGCAGAAGCATTCGAATACAACGTTATTACAATCAACAGCAATGCAGACAGGCAGGCTAATATATATTTTCTCTTACCTTTGTAGTAATGGTTCATAGCTGTAATAGACAAAAATAACCATAATAGTATAATGTAATTGTGAATAATTACACAAATACAAAACCCGCTAAAAATTCTGAACAACCATGTTAAAAAACAAATTAGTTCTGATATCTTTTTTTTGCTTTTTTCAAAATTACATTTATAAAGCTTCATGGGCACAAACAGGCAAATCAATAAAAACGATTGTAGTAGATGCCGGACATGGCGGACAGGATGGAGGTGCAACCGGCCAGTACGAGAATTCTATACGCTCTAAGGAGAAAGATGTTACCCTTTCTATTTCACTGAAACTCGTAGCTGAATTAAAAAAACAGCTCCCAAATGTAAATATCGTACCTACCAGAACCTCAGATATATATCAGGATCCCAGGGAAAAAGCAAGGATAGCAAATGACAATAAAGGCGACCTGTTTCTTTGTATTCATGCAGATTCCGGGCCACTGAAAACAGGCAGAAGGCAAACTGGAACAAGAACTGTTACACGCTATAAGATTACATACACCGGAAAAGGAAAAAAGAAAAAGAAACATTCTAAACCTTACGAAGTTGTAGAACCTGTTTATGAGTATTTTAAATTACCCCTTTCGATAAAAGGTACCAGCGTTTATTTATTTGCTGCAAACAAAACAAGTGATAAATTAAAAGCAATTATGAAAGAAGTTGGTGAATTTGAAATTGAAACGGATTCCGATTCAACATACAGCAGTTTTGATTTCAATTCACCGGAAGGCAGGGCTTTGGCTCAGATCTATGCAAAGCGTTACCAGGAAAAAAGTGACCGCATAGCTACCATGGTAAATGAAGAAATAGAAAAAACCGGCAGACCTGCCCTTGGAGTAAACCAACGTCAAAAAGGAATATGGGTATTACAAGCCACAAATATGCCTGCAATACTGATCGAAACCGGTTATATTAATAACCCGGAAGACGAACGTTATTTAAGCAGCAAGGAAGGGCAGCAAGAACTGGCAGAAGCAATTACTGCTGCAGTTATTCGATATAAAAATCAACTGGAAAACCCACAATCAAATTCCAATTAGTATTTATCTGTATTGCCATAAATACATTTTTATAATAACGATTCATTAATATTAAGACGAGTTCTGTATTTTTACACAATTTCTGTGAAAAGAACTTCTAAATAACAGTTGATAATTTTCATTTTAAAAAAAAATCATCGAAGTACAGGCTATTATAAAGTAAATTTTTACCAGAGTGAAAATATCTAATGAAACAAAAGTTGGTGCCCTAGCGGTAATTTCTATTACATTATTAATTCTTGGTTTTAATTTTTTAAAAGGTAAAAAATTATTCAGCAACAATTTTAGTCTCATAGGCAGATTTAGTAATGTACAGGGGCTTTCGAATTCAAACCAGGTATTAATAAATGGATTGAAGGTAGGAACTGTTTACAAGATCAAACCATCTAAAGACATGCGTGAGATCATGGTTACCATTAACATAACCAGTGATATTAATATTCCCGATAACTCTATCGCAATAATAAAACCAGATCTGCTTGGTATTACCAGTCTTGAAATAAAACTTGGCAACTCCGCTGTTTTCTTAAAAAATAATGAAACGATCATAACAGAAGCAAATGCGGGTATCTTAAATGATTTACTGAAAAAAGTTGACCCTGTTTTATACGAAATGAAGAATGCCCTGAGTGCTATTGACAGCTTTGTTCTTAAATTAAACAGTGTTGTTGATCCTGCCGCAAAAAATAATATCAGCAATACTTTAGGAAATCTAAATAAAATAACTGCATCTTTAATTGTATCAGCTGCATCATTAGAAACCCTTTTAAATACTCAAACGGGCACTTTGGCAAAAACGCTGAATAATTTAAATTCGGTAACAGGAAACCTTGCATCCAATAATGATAAGGTAACCGGGCTGCTTACCAACCTTGATAAAACTGCAGGCAAACTTTCTAAACTTGAATTGCAACAAACACTCGACACACTGGATGCAACCATCAGTAATTTAAATGCTGTCGTTTCCAGGTTCAATACCAATAGCGGTACAATCGGATTACTGCTAAATGACCCCAGCCTCTATAAAAACCTTGCTTCCACCAGTAACAAACTTAACCTCTTACTTGATGACATTCGAATGAATCCTAAACGGTATGTGAATATTTCAGTTTTTGGAAAAAAGAATGCCAGCCCTCCGTTAATGATGCCATTACCTGACACAGTGAGTTCACCCTACATATTAAAAAAATAAAAACCTGCAAAGCTTTGTGATTAATTTATAACTTATTTACTGCAAATTGCACTATTCCTTTACCAGTATAATTACATGCAATTAAATACTTTTAATAAAATATTTTTTTTACTGCTTTTTTTGTTTTCTTCAAGATCCGGTTTTTCACAAACACAATTAACAACAACCGTATCTGATTCAACAAAGATTATCCGGATCATTCGGGCAAATAGTTTCAGGCAGAAAAAAATAGATTCCTCCACAACATTAATTATGCTTGCGGGTGATGCCGTTGTAAACCAGGGCAACACTATTCTTAGTGGTGATAGCATTGTTTTAAACCAGCTTACCGGTGTTGCAGAAGTTTTTGGCCATGTACATATCAATGATGCCGACAGCGTTCACACTTATGCACAATATCTGAAATATATCGGTAATGACAGAGTTGCGTACCTGAAAAAAAATGTAAAACTAACTGATGGCAAAGCAATATTGACTACGGATGAACTGGAGTATAATCTTCAAAGTGGCATTGCAACATACAGTAAAGGAGGTAAAGTAATAAACGGCAAAACAATTTTAACAAGTGAAGATGCTGTATACTATTCAGATACCAAAGATATTTTTTTTAAAAATAAAGTACACCTGGTGGATGAAAAAAGTGATATGATCGCTGATAGCTTGCGGTACAATACGGAATTTAAACAAGCTTATTTCATATCCCCTACCCGTATAAAAACCAAAGATGGACTCATACTAACAAAATCCGGGATATATAATGTTGAAACAGGAGAAGCTGTTTTTTATGACCGTACATCTTACAGTGATAGCATTCGTTCAGTTACCGGTGGTAAAATGGCTTATGATGAAGCAAGTGGCATACTGCAGGTAGAAGAAAACGGTAAAATGGTAGATAGTGTAAATAAAGTTATTGTACTGGGAAGTATGTTATTGCTGAATAAAAAAACAAATTCCTTTCTTGCCACACGCAAACCTGTTATGATCCTGTATAAAGATAATGACAGCACGTATATTTCAGCTGATACTCTTTTTTCAGGACTTAGAAAATATGATTCAACACAGAAAAAGATGATTCATGTTACCGATACATTACAAAAAGAAATGGCTGTTAATGTTTCGGGAGTTCGGGATTCATTGCATAAAAAAATGATTACAGATCATTCAATTGATACAGGCAGCATAAAAAAGGATACAACTGCAGCTTATGTTTCAGTAACAGACACTGTTAATAAAACTCCTGCCATCGAAACTTCATCACAGGACAGTATCCGGTATTTTCTGGCATTTCATCATGTAAGAATTTTTAATGACTCTATACAAGCTGTCAGTGATAGTTTACATTATTCTACAGAAGATTCCACTTTTAAACTTTTTGGGGATCCTGTATTCTGGAATGATAAAACACAGGTGAATGGAGATACCATGTATTTATTTACAGAGAATCAAAAAGCAAAAAGATTATTTGTTTTTAATACCGGTATCGTTATTAATAAAACCAAAGAAGGTTTGTTTAATCAAATAGGCGGAAGAACACTTAACGGTTATTTCAAAAATGGAGTCATAGACTATATACGGGTAAAAGGAACTCCTGCAGAAAGCATCTATTATCCACAAGATGATGACAGCGCATACGTTGGAATGAACAGAAGCAGCGGAGATCTCATTGATATTTATTTTATTAACCGGGAATTGAATAAAATAAAATTTGTAAATGATGTTAATGGTACACTATACCCTTTAAATCAAATCCCGGCTGATATGAAATTTCTTAAGAAATTTAAATGGATGGAGGAACGCCGCCCAAAAAATAAACTGGAATTATTTGAATAATATTTTTAGTATTGCATAATACCTCTAAATAATAAAATACTGGAATGAATAAGAATGTTATCATACTGGTTCTTTACCTGTTTTTTATTTCACATAATTTATCTGCCCAATCAGATGATTATACCGGAAAATGGTTTTTGAAAATACCTTCTACGGCTACCGAATTTGCTATAGACATAGTGTTACATATTGCTTCCCCTGAAAGAAACATACTTTTCCCGGCACAGTTAACTTTGATGAGTGATAGTTTTAATGCCACGTATGAATTATTATTGGTCAGAAAAAACCTCAGGCAATTAGGGATCAGCAGAAATAAGTTTGCAAGAGAAGAAAAACCAATTAGTGCCGGAGATTGGCCCATTACATTAAACGGAACATTCGATTACAGTAAAAATCTTAAAGGAGAACCACAGTTAACGATTAACAGGCTTTTTGCAAAAAAATACGGCTTGTTACTTCCCAACCTGAAAAATAATACTGATAACGCAACTAAAACATTGAAGCGTATCATCAGTTTATTAAAAATGGAAGAAATAATCCTTAAAAAAATAAACAATATTCCATGGGAAAATAAAAATACTATTCCCATAATCAAACCGCATATATCGCCTGCCTACTTTGGCTTACTGGACACCGTTCATGTTAAAACCAGAGATGCTGTTATTCATTTTTCAAGCAATAAAAAATCAGTCAATGATATCATTTCAATTGTTTTAAACGGAAAGACAATTATGGATCAGATCACCCCCGGAAAAAACAGGCCTGCAGAAGAAATTTTACTGGATACCGGTTTAAATATCATTACACTATTTGCAGATAATTTTTATAAATCTGCTCCAAACAAAGCCAAAATAGATCTTTTATTCGGACCAAAAAAAATTAAGCTCGACTTTACAAATAAATCAGATATTGCTGCAACATTTATTGCTTTAAAAATTTATTACGATAAAAATAATGATGTGAATACCCGTTTTCAAAATTTCGATTTCGGAGATCCGGCACAAAAAACGCTGAATAGAAATGAGAAAATTATCGGAAGTATCGTTGCATCCACTCAGGAAATAACTTTAGCATTATGGGATGATGCTGTTGAAGATGGAGACAGTGTTTCCATCAATATCAATGGGAAGTGGATCGCAAAAGGGTTTCCGGTTAAAAAAAATCCACAATTTATTACCGTAAAATTAGACCCCGGGCCAAATACGATCACTTTTGTTGCAGATAACCTTGGTTCTATTCCACCTAATACTTCTGTACTTGAGATCATAGACGGAAAGAAAAGAAAATCATTTACTATTGAAACAAACCTGGATCAGAATAACCTGATCAAGATTTTCTATGATTATAAACCGGGAGGTTAATTTTTCTTATGGATTTTTTTTCAATAAATAATAATACCATCTTGATTTAATATGTAGTCCAAAGAACTACGTTTAAATCTTAGATGGTATTATGCCGATCGAAAAAAATATTGGATTAAATATTAGTATAATCGGTATAACCTGTTGTTTGTTATACTAACTTTAAAAGATGAAAATCTTTTCATCATCACAAATTAACAACTGGGACTCCGTCAGTATTAAAAAAGAAAACATTCCTTCTTTTCAATTAATGGAAAGGGCTGCAACAGCTTGTTACCATTGGCTTGTCAAAAAATATTTCATACAAAAGCCAATCATGCTGTTTTGTGGCAAAGGAAATAACGGTGGCGATGGCCTTGCCCTTGCAAGAATGTTATTGCAAAATAATGTCCCGGTTAGTATCTATATACTTGAATCAGGTAAAAACGGCAGCTATGATTTTCAAATGAACCTGCAACAACTTCACCTGCTTACTACAAATATTCATTTTATACAATCTGAACATTTCTTTCCCATCATTGAAAAAGATCAGCTTGTTATTGATGCATTGTTTGGCACAGGCTTGAACAAACCACTTGATGGCATTACTTCACAGCTTGTTAATCATTTGAACAACTCCAATACGCCGATTATTTCCATTGATATTCCCAGCGGCGTTTTCTGTGATAAAAGTACCATAGGTCATGTGGCAATTCATGCAACACACACTTTGAGTTTTCAATCTGTCAAACTAGCATTTTTAATGTCCGAGAATGATAAATATACCGGCATGTTTCATATTTTAAATATAGGATTAAACAGACAGTTTGAACTGGAGGAACCCGCCGTTTATGAAGCAGTTGATGAAGCAATGATTCAAGATATCATTAAACCCAGAAACAAATTTTCACATAAAGGAAATTTCGGGCATGCGATATTAATTGCAGGTAGTTATGGAATGATGGGCGCCGCTGTACTTGCCGCCAAAGGATGCCTGCAAACAGGAGTTGGAAAGTTAACCTGTTTTATTCCTTCCTGTGGGTATGATATCATGCAATCATCTGCACCCGAAGCCATGTGTAAAGTTTTTGGTGAAACTTTCCTTTCAGGAACTATTGATATTTCTGCATATGATGTTACCGGCATCGGGCCGGGCATTGGATTAAATAATGAAACTACGCTGTTGATAAAAGATATTTTTCATTCAGAAAATAAACAAATTGTTTTAGATGCAGATGCATTAAATATATTGTCGTCAGATAAAAATTTATTGAAAAAAATTCCATCCGGATCTGTAATAACACCTCATCAAAAAGAATTTGAAAGAATTTTTGGCACAGCAGCAAATGATTTTGACAGGATTCATATTGCATTAAAAAAAGCTGCTGATCTAAATATATACATTATTTTGAAAGGCCATTATACTGCAATCATTACGCCAATGGGAAAGGTTTATTTTAACAGCACAGGAAATGCCGGGATGGCAAAAGCCGGGATGGGAGATGTACTAACGGGAATGATAACAGGTTTAATGGCTCAACAATATCCTTTGCCTGAAGCAACTATCCTTGCTGTGTATCTTCATGGGCTTGCAGGAGATCTAGCAAGTAACAAAAAATCACAACAGGCTATGCAGGCTTCCGATCTTGTCACTTGTATTGCTGACGCCTGGAAATCATTGACTTCGAAATAAAAAAAAGCACTTCTAAAATGAAGTGCCTTAAATATAATTTATCAGACCGGTTATTTATTGCTTAATTACTTTATTGGTTTTGCTTTTTCCTGTGGTTTTGCTTTTTTCTTTTGCCGCTGTTTTTGCTTTAGTTTGTTCAGTGCCTGATTTTTTTTCTACTGTCATTTCCTTCATATCAGTTGACAAATTTTCTGAAGTTGCAGGACTTAATTCAGTTTCAGGATTAGAAATATTCTGAATTTTATCTTGCTTTTCGAGGCCTTTATTTACTCTAATACTCTCATCCAAAGGTTGCATTTCCAATTTCTGAGCATCGTTTTTATCTGTTACACTTTTTTGAATAACCCTTTTTTCAGCTATTTTTTTTTCGTATGCAGCCTTTTCAGTTTTTGTTTTTTCAATTTCAATCTCGTTGGAAGATTTAGCAGCTTTTTCCTGTGCAGCAGCTAAAAAAGTAATACCCATAAAAACGAAAGTTGTAAATAAGCACTTTTTCATAATAAAAATATTTTATACAAGTAATTGTTTTTTTTACCACCACTAAGATAAGTTTTTTGAATTCATCTGCATCTTAAGTTTTTATTTCATAATAATAATTCCTCTTTCAAGAGTAATTTTTCTTTAGCAAAAATGAAGCGAATACTTATAGTTAGACTAGGCTTTAATGAATATGCATACTAAAAAAAGGCCTCATATCTAAATTACATAGCTGTTAATATGTTGATTTGGTGCTTTTACCCTATTTTTGCCCACCAAAAATTTAGTACGATTATGATGGAAAATTTGATTTATGCAGTACCGGTAATGGGCTTAATTGGCCTTTTTTATACTTACATTAAGTTTCAATGGGTATCCAAACAGGATGCCGGTACAGACCGTATGAAAGAGATCAGTAATTATATTGCTGAAGGTGCCATGGCTTTTTTAAAAGCGGAATGGAAAGTATTGGGCTATTTTGTTGTAATCGTTGCAATCTTGCTTGCCGTAATGGCGCAGGCAAACCCACATTCACATTGGAGTATTGCACTTGCATTTGTTTTAGGTGCTATTTTGAGCGCCACTGCAGGTTATATAGGGATGAAATCTGCGACCAAAGCTAATGTAAGAACAGCCCAAGCAGCCCGTACCAGTTTGAGTAAGGCTTTAAATGTTTCTTTTACAGGTGGCGCAGTGATGGGTGTTGGTGTTGCAGGCCTGGCAGTTTTAGGCCTGGGGGGATTATATATAATTTTGAAGCACTTTTTTGCTCCTGATGCAGCCATAGATTCGGAAGAAATGGTGCGAACAATTGAAGTATTGACAGGCTTTTCATTAGGTGCTGAATCTATAGCATTGTTTGCCCGTGTAGGTGGTGGCATTTACACAAAAGCAGCCGATGTAGGTGCTGATCTGGTAGGTAAAGTAGAAGCAGGGATCCCTGAAGATGATCCTCGAAATCCTGCTACCATTGCAGATAATGTAGGTGATAATGTAGGTGATGTTGCAGGAATGGGTGCCGATCTGTTTGGTTCATATGTAGCTACAGTATTGGCTACTATCGTCTTGGGTCAGCAAACTAAAGTGATTGGAGATGGAATTGATGTACTGGGAGGTTTTTCTCCGATCATACTTCCTATGCTCATTGCTGGAGTTGGTATCTTATTTTCAATAGTAGGTACTTTATTTGTAAGGATCAGCGAATCGGCAGGAATAAATACCAAGACTGTTCAAAATGCATTGAACATGGGTAACTGGGGATCAATGGTGTTGGCAGCTGCTGCAGCTTTAGGATTAGTATATTGGTTGTTACCTGAACTAATGGAATTACGTGGCATACCATTTACCAAATGGGGAGTTATGGGTGCAATACTTGTAGGCTTAGCAGTCGGGGCCCTGATGAGTATTATCACTGAATATTACACTGCCATGGGTAAACGCCCGGTATTAAGCATTATACGTCAATCTTCAACAGGCCATGCAACCAATGTAATTGGTGGTTTAGCTGTTGGTATGGAATCTACTTTTTTACCAATTTTAGTTTTAGCAGGCGGAATATGGGGTTCATATGAATGTGCAGGACTTTATGGTGTGGCTATTGCTGCAGCAGGTATGATGGCTACAACTGCAATGCAATTAGCTATTGATGCATTTGGACCAATTGCTGATAATGCAGGCGGTATTGCCGAGATGAGTGAATTGCCTCCGGATGTACGTGAAAAAACTGACGTACTTGACGCTGTTGGTAATACAACTGCCGCTTCGGGTAAAGGTTTTGCGATAGCTTCTGCAGCGTTAACTGCTTTGGCATTGTTTGCCGCTTTTGTTGGTGTTGCGGGTATTACAGGTATAGATATTTATAAGGCAAACGTTTTGGCTTGTCTCTTTGTAGGTGGAATGATCCCTTTTATATTCTCATCACTTGCTATCCGGGCTGTTGGTGAAGCTGCTATGGCAATGGTTGAAGAAGTCCGCCGGCAGTTTCGTACCATTCCCGGCATTATGGAAGGAACCGGAAAACCTGAGTATGATAAATGCGTTGCAATTTCTACACAGGCTTCGCTTAGAAAAATGATGTTACCCGGTGCAATTGCTATCATCTCACCATTAATTATTGGTTTTATGCCCGGCCTGGGTGCTGAAGCATTGGGTGGATTTCTTGCAGGCGCAACTGTTTGTGGTGTTTTAATGGGAATGTTTCAAAACAATGCAGGTGGTGCCTGGGATAATGCAAAAAAATCTTTTGAAAAAGGCGTAGATATTAACGGCACCATGTATTACAAAAAATCAGAGCCGCACAAGGCTTCTGTAACCGGTGATACTGTAGGAGATCCGTTCAAAGATACTTCCGGCCCATCTATGAACATACTCATTAAATTAATGAGTATTGTCAGCTTGGTTATTGCACCTACCCTTGCAGGTATGCATGGAAATAATAATACAACAGGAAAACTTTTAGAAAAAACAATCATCGAAAAAAATATAAGTGTTATTAATGAAAATGACTCTGCTGTTTCTAAAATTGGTAAAAAGGAAGACCTCAAAATCAATACGGAAAAACTGGTAGATGCATTGGCACTTGAAGGACTGCTTGACAAAGAAAATTATAACATAACTGTTGATAAAGGATCCATTACTATTAATACTGTTGCCCAATCACCTGCTATCAATGAAAAATTTTCACAGCTTACAGGTAAATTTGGCAGTTCTACTATAAAACTTCATGTGGGTAAAAATAGTTTATAGAATTATAAAAATAAATTACATAATTGATATAAAAAACCGGTTATAAGCCGGTTTTTTATATCTCTAATTTTACTGGCGTTATAATTGACATTCATTAAGCGGATAACAATAACCGCCTAATGAAACATACTGCTGCTATTTTAATTTTATTAATTTTTTGTACCGCTGCCACAAGCCAAACAGCAAATTTCACTTATCAAAGTACTACGGGGTTTTATTGTACCCCATCTTCCATAAAATTTACTCAAATTACTACCGGCAATCCAACAGGGTTTGTATGGTCATTTGGCAACAATAACGGAAGTAATTTAGCTAACCCCACCAATATATATACAACTTCGGGAACATTTACCGTTAGGCTGATCGTGATCTATAAAAAAAAGACTATAACTGTTACAAAAAACATTGTTGTTAACCCTGCTGTTGTTGCCCATTTTGAAATGGACAGGAATAATCTTTGTTCACCGGGCAATATCCAGTTCAGGGCAAATCCTTATCAGAATATATCTTCCTATGAATGGGATTTTGGAGATAATACTGCGATCGTTTCAACTACATCTCCCAATATCGGACATCATTACGCTGATTATGGAAACTACCCGATATCTTTAAAAATAACGGTACAGTCTGGATGCAGCGGCAAATCTTTTACTGCTGTTATAGTAAAAAAGCCTGTGCTTACTGCAACAGTAACCCCGGAATCTGGTTGTACACCTGCTGCGGTAAGATTCAATGCAACTGTTGGTTTACCCCCGGCTGCTTCAGTAACAAGCTATTTGTGGAAATATGGTGATGGCAGCCCTAATACAACAACTACAGTAGCAAATTCAACACACACTTACCTGGTTGCCGGTAATTATACACCAACAGTGCATATCACAACGAACGAAGGTTGTTCAAATGATTTTATATTAAATAATATTGCTTTTGGAATACCTCCTACCAATCATATTGCCTATCCAAAGTTGTCGGAATTTTGCGGTTCAGAATCACCTGAATTTGTTTCTAAAGCAGTAAATGCTAATAAATATTTCTGGGATTTTGGCGAAGGAGACACCACATCTGTAACTGATACAGTCATGCGGCATAAATTTAAAACACTTGGTAACAAGACTGTAACGGTAACACCTTTATTTAATAATTGCCCCGGAACCCCGATCAGTTTTACGATAAATGTCATAGGCGTTATCGCATCCTTCAATTACTCAAATACCTGCAGCAATACAAAAACTTTTTCACTAAACAATAATTCCCAGGGCAATCTATCAACCATAGCATGGAACTTTGGAGATGAAAGCCCTGCTCTGCAATCCTTACATGTTGTTCATTCTTTTCCGGATACAGGTACATTTAAAACCAAGTTAAGCATTACAGATAGTATAACCCGTTGCATTGATTCATATAGCAGGAATATATATACAGCCGAACCCATACTTTTTAATCCTGATAGCTCTATTTGTAAAAACAGCAACACTACATTCAGTATTCCATATAATTACAACAATCCTGCAGCATTGTACAACTGGCATGCTTTAGGCTTACAAACAGGGCCGGATAATATGGTCCCGTTAACTATGAATGCACCCATCCACGGTATCTTCAACAATAATTTTGTAATAATAAACAATGGCCCGCAATATTGTCCGGATACGATAAACCTACCTAACAGTATTATTGTCAGAGGGCCAATACTTGATTTTAATGCTGCATCAGAAATATGTTTAAGCAAAACATTTATTACAAACAATACGTCCAGGCCATATTTACCAACTGATGCGATCATTGATTGGAAATGGAACTATGGTATGCCTGATTGGAATGACAGCATCTATCAACCTCTTCCATATTTTTATCCATATTGGGGAACTTTTAAAGTAACATTATCTGCGACCGATATTAATGGTTGCTTGGATACACTTGAAAAAAATGTAATAATACGAGATGTTCCTTTTTTACGGAGTATCCCTGACGTGGATACATTGTGTGCAGGGCAATCTACAACACTTATTGCGTTTCACAATGATCCAATATCATGGTCTCCGGTGAATTCAATTACCTGTTCTACCTGTGATACCATCATTGCAAATCCATCGGTTACAACTACCTATTATGTGAAGGCAACAAGCAGGTTCAATTGCAGTACAACTGACAGTATCTTAATACATGTATACAATCCATTTATTGCTACAACAAAAAAAATAAATAATTATATATGTGCCAACGAAAGTGTTCAATTGGAAGTTAAGCCCCTGAAGAAAAAGATCAACTGGTCTCCAAAAACAGGCTTATCAGACAGTACCATTTTCAATCCGGTGGCTTCACCAGTGCACAGTACTACCTACATTGCTACACTAACTGATTCGGTTGGATGTTTCAGTAGCAGTATAGCCATTAACGTCATTGTAAAAACATTACCGGTTGTCGATGCCGGTCCCGATAAAACTTATCCATATAATACAAATTACTCCTTTGCCCCTGCATATAGCAATAATGTGAATTCGTATAATTGGACAGCATCGACTTTATTAAGTTGCAGTAACTGTGCAATTCCCGAAGGAATTGCTACTAACACTCAAACATACACTATAAAAGTAACTTCAGATAGTGGCTGTGTTGCAAGTGACCAGGTATCGATATTTGTTGAATGCAACGGAGCAAGTCTGTTATTACCATCTGCCTTTACCCCTAACAGAGATAATCTTAACGATTACTACTACCCCATTACCCGTGGTGTAAAAAAAATAACACGATTTTCTATTTATGACCGGCAGGGGCAACTGGTTTTTGAAGCAAAGGATTTTATTCCAAATAATAAAATAGCAGGTTGGAATGGCAGCTTCAAAGGTGTACTTCAAAATTCTGCTGCATATGTTTACTTTATTGAATCTGTTTGTGATATTGGCCAACAGCTAAATAAAAAAGGCAGCTTTTTATTGATCAGGTAAATTATATATATTTTTAATACTTACTATTTGCAAAACATTTTTTGCTACCTTTTGTTCCAACATTATTGTTTAATGCATTGTTAATCAACACCCTTAATACAATCTTCACTTTTTTACAATTTTACAAATACTATTTCATTTAAAAAATTTACCTGATCAAAATTTTTAACAGATCAAATAATTGCGCATTTGCTTTGATTCTAAAATAAAATTTTGTTTCTTGTGTAAGCTTAAATACCTCATTCATTATATTGTAAATCAATTATCTGGATAATTGAACAAGAATCGTTAGATTTTTTAATCCCAATACACAAATATTCTCAGAAAGACTTTTTATCAGCAACTCCCCAAGCTGTTTGGATTGTTACTTACAATCTTTTGACCTGGTTACATTTTACCGGTTCAAATGCTATTGTTCAAAATAAAAAGTTTTCACAATGAAAAAGGTATTTACCTTATTTTTTTACACCTGTATTGCTTCAAATGGTATTTGCCAGACAGCTGATTTTACCTGGCAAAGTACTAACGGGCTTTATTGCACGCCTTCGGTAATTAAATTCACCAACAGATCTACAGGCAGCCCAATAGGTTATGTATGGACGTTTGGAAATAATTCCCGAAGTAATGCAGCCAATCCTACAACTACTTTTTCAACTGCAGGTACCTATACTGTTAAACTGGTTGCTATTTTTAAAAATAAAACGGTATCTGTTTCAAAAACAATTGTAATTAACCCGGCTGTCAGTGCTCAATTTAGTTATGACAGAAATACAATATGTAAAGATGGATCTATTCAGTTTATAGGAAATCCGAATGTACCTATTGCATCATATCAATGGAATTTTGGAGATAATACCGGAACCGTATCAACGAATTTACAAACAATAAGCCATTACTTCTCCGGTTATGGAACATTTCCGATTTCATATAAGGCAATTGCACCAACAGGATGTTCAGCGCAATCTTTTACAACTATCACTGTAAAGAAACCCATTATCAGTGCTACTGTAACGCCTGTTTCAGGTTGTATACCTGCTATAGTAAGTTTTAATGCAAACGTTTCTGATTTACCGCCATCAGGAACTGTAACAAGTTTTAAGTGGGAATTTGGAGATGGAAGCCCTCCAATAACGACATCAACTTCGAGCATATCACATACCTATGTTTCAACTGATAATTATTTCCCCAGACTTATCATTACTACAAATGAAGGTTGTACCAGTGAGTATACTTTTGAAAAAATTGCTTTTGGCTCTCCACCTTCAGACCATATAGCTTATTCAAAAAAACAAGTGATATGTGGTTCCGAATCAGCATGGTTTGTATCCAAAGCTACTAATGCCAATAAATATTTCTGGGACTTTGCTGAAGGAGATACTACAACAGTGACTGACACGACTACCCGTCATAAATTCAGAACCCTAGGGATTAAAACAGTAACTGTATTACCTTTTTATAATGATTGCCCCGGAACGCCGGTTAGCATGACAATAAATGTCATTGGTGTTATTGCATCCTTTAATTATTCAAATACCTGTACAAATAAAAAGGAATTTTCATTCACTAATATAACACAGGGGAATCAATCAACAACAGAATGGAATTTTGGAGATGGCATTTCATCTCTGCAAACAGGAAACCAAATTCATAACTTTCCTGACACGGGTACTTTTAATACCAGTATCAGCATATCAGATAATATTACAGGATGTACCGATTTATATAGTACAAAAATATATACTGCAAACCCGTTATTAGTAAATCCCGATAGTTCTATCTGTAAAAATACCATTACTACTTTCAGCATTCCACAAAATTATAATAACCCAAATGCATTGTATGAATGGGATGTTATTGGTATCCAATCCGGACCAAATAAAAATGTACCATTAATAATTAAAGCCGGTATCCATGGTCACTTCAACAATAATTCAGTAATAATAAAAAATGGCCCGCAATATTGCCCCGATACAATAAATTTGAAAAATAATATTATTGTACGTGGACCATTGTTGAATTTTACTATCCCCGCCGAAATTTGTTTAAGTAATCCTTTAAATATTATAAACCTTTCCATTCCTTTTATCAGTTCGGATACAATAAATGTTTGGAAATGGAATTACGGAATTAATGGCCAAAACTCAGACAAGCTTCAACCACTGCCCTATTCTTATCCTAATGGGGGATTGTTTGATATAAGTCTATCAGCTACAGATATCAAAGGATGCAGAGATACTATTGTTAAGCCGGTAAAAATTCATGACATACCATTTTTACGAAGTATAACTAACGTTGATTATATATGTGCCGGACAATCTGCAACCCTTACAGCTTTTCATAATGACCCTATAATGTGGACAACACCCGGAAACTCATTACTATGTAATACATGTGATACCATTATAGTTAAGCCACTGGTAACTACAACATATTATATTACGGCAACAGGAGGATATCAATGTAATACTAGAGACAGTATTACAATATATGTACATGAACCATTTATCGCTGAATCAGCAAAAAATCAAAATTATACTTGTAAAAATGAATACATTAAATTAGATGTAAGTCCGGTAAATAAAAGAATAACCTGGACTCCTTCCACCGGCTTATCTGATAGTACCATTTTTAATCCCATTGCTTCACCAAAAGAAAGTACCACATATACTGCAACTCTTTTTGATTCAACAGGCTGCTTCAGTAGCAGTACTAAAGTGGATGTTATTGTAAAATCAATACCAGAGGTAGATGCCGGACCAAATAAAACATATCCTTATCTTACTGACTTTTCTTTCACACCTGTTTACAGTAAAAATGTACGATACTATAACTGGGAACCGGCTACTTCACTGAGTTG